>JACQZC010000041.1 GCA_016207905.1 Nitrospirota bacterium
TAAAGGCACGGACTTCGGTAAAATAACCAATGAGCAGGTGGCAATGGTAGCATCATTAATTAACACAAGGCCCAGAAAATGTCTGGGCTACAAGACGCCCCTTGAAGTCGCATCTGTTGCACTTCGAGATTGAATGTAGGTTGGTAAAACATAAACCTATCAGTAATAAGGTTGATGATTTCTGTGTCATAGAATTTCAGTCAGATTCCACAACTGGAACAGGAAAGTTAGTTGAGGCATTAAAAGATTTCATGAAAGGGCTTGATGTGTTAAGTAGAAAATATAACTTTGGGATGAATACATACAACACAATTAAGCTTTCATATATTCAAATGCTTATTAAAGGTCAAGTGATGGAAAAATGGGGTAAAAATATCTTTTGGATTATGCAGAAATATGTTTATGAAAATATGGTTAATCGCTTTAAATTAAATGCAATGGATTATACTGAGGGAAAGAAAACAAAATACCATATCTACGATTTAGTGAAAGATGAAGGTGTTTATCATTTAAAATTACTTGATAAAAAATCTTCTACGATTGCTAATCTTTTGAAAGCCTTTACTCATCAGCCTGCACCGAGGGTAGATGATTTTATTAAAGTATTAGAGGGTAAAATAAAATTAAAATTAGGGTTTTACATAGGATAGAAATTGAGTGATATGAAAGAAGAAAAAGACCTTAGGGCAACGCTTAATCTTCCCCAGACAGACTTTCCAATGAAGGCTAACCTTCCAACGAGGGAGCCTGAAATCCTTGCCTTCTGGGAAAAAGAAAAGGTGTACGAAAACATTCTAAAAAAGAATACTGCCAACAGAAAGGAAAAAACCTATGTCCTTCATGACGGACCTCCTTATGCAAACGGACATATCCACATAGGACATTCCCTGAATAAGATTCTCAAAGACATAATAGTTAAATATAAATCAATGAATGGCTTTTACTCTCCATATGTGCCCGGATGGGACTGTCATGGTCTTCCCATAGAGCGGGAGGTGGATAAAGACTTAGGCAAGGCAAAAGAAGGCATAGACATACTTAAGAAAAGGCAGCTCTGTAGAGAGTATGCCCTCAGGTTCGTTGACATCCAGAGGACCGAATTTAAAAGGCTCGGAGTGTTTGGCGACTGGATGATGCCTTATCTTACGATGTCTTATGAGTATGAGTCAGCCACTGTCAGGGAGTTTACAGGGTTTGTAAAAGGTGGCTATGTGTATAAAGGGAAAAAGCCTGTTCATTGGTGTCCATCGTGTGTTACTGCTTTGGCAGAGGCAGAGGTCGAATATGCGGATAAGGAATCGCCCTCTGTGTATGTGAAGTTCGGGCTGAATACAGAGGGGCGGTTAAATCTTGAAGGTTTCGAGAAGGTTTACATTGTCATCTGGACTACTACTCCTTGGACACTGCCTGCAAATTTAGCGCTTGCAGTAAAAGGCAACATTAATTATGCAGCAGTAATGATGCCTGACCAAAAAGAAGTTCTCATTGTTGCCAATGATTTAGTGAATAAGTTACATGGACAAGGTGTCCTGCCAACGAACAATGTCTATCGTATATTCCCCGGCAACAACATGAAGGGTTTAAAAGCAGACCACCCTTTTATTGACCGCAAATCAATGATAATCGAGGCTGACTTTGTCAGCACCGAAGAAGGAACTGGCATCGTTCACATAGCACCCGGACATGGTGAGGAAGACTATTCCGCAGGCATAAGAGAAGGGCTTGAAATCTATGCGCCTGTTGACGACAAGGGAAGATTCTTAGGTACAGGACTGCCAGAAATAGAAGGGCAGTTCGTTTTTAAGGCAAACGAGACTATAATAGAAATCTTGAGGAGAAACAATGCACTTTTACATGAAGAGAAACTCCTGCATTCATATCCCCACTGCTGGAGATGCAAAAAGCCTGTAATCTTCAGGGCAACTGAGCAGTGGTTCATTTCAATGCAAAATAATGCTCTAAGGCAAAGGTGTCTCGATGAGATTGACAAGGTAAAATGGGTTCCAGAATGGGGAAGAGACAGAATCTACGGCATGGTCTCTAACAGGCCTGACTGGTGTATCTCAAGGCAGAGGGCATGGGGGGTTCCAATCGCAATGATAAGGTGTAGGCACTGCGGTCAGATGGCAGTTGATGACGATGTGTTTATAAGATTCGTAAGCCTCATAAAGCAACATGGCGCAGACATCTGGTTTGAAAAGGAAGAAAAAGAGCTTTTGCCTGATGGCTATAAGTGCAGTAAGTGCGAGGGGCAGGACTTCGTAAAGGAAACGGATATATTAGATGTATGGTTTGATTCAGGAGTAAGTCATGCCGCAGTGTTAAAAACAGATAAAGAAAGGCTTTCGTGGCCAGCAGACATGTACCTTGAAGGCTCGGACCAGCACAGGGGCTGGTTTCAAAGCAGTCTTTTAGCCTCAGTGGGCACAATCGGTCAGTCTCCATATAAGACGGTCCTAACGCATGGCTTTGTTGTCGATGGAAAAGGCAAAAAGATGTCCAAGTCCCTTGGGAATGTAGTTTCCCCTGATGACATTGTTAAGGCAAATGGAGCTGAAATCCTAAGGCTCTGGGTCTCTGCCGAAGACTATAAAGATGATGTAAGAATATCCAAAGAGATAATCTCCCGCATTACAGAGGCATATAGAAAAATAAGAAACACAGCAAGATTCCTCCTCGGAAACATTTATGATTTCGACGGAAGCACACCAGAGCTAACCGAGATAGATAGGTGGGCTATGTCAAGGAAGGAGAGGCTTATTAAGAAGGTCACCAATGCTTACGAAAGGTTCGATTTCCATGAGGTCTTCCATAGCATCCATAACTTCTGCGTAGTCGATATGAGCTCGTTTTATCTGGATATTCTTAAAGACAGGCTCTATACATTCAGGGCAGACTCTCCTGAAAGAAGGGGTAGCCAGTGGGTTTTGAGGGAGACTCTTACTACAATGACAAAGCTCATGGCACCCATACTCTCCTTCACAGCAGAGGAGATATGGGGCTATATAAAAGGAAAGAAAGAGGAGAGTGTTTTCTTAAGTGATTTTCCGAAAGTGAATGAGAAGTTTATAGATGATGAGCTTGAGGCAAGATGGGACAGGCTCATAGAAGTGAGAAATTTTGTCAATAAAGGATTAGAAGACGCAAGGGAGAAAAAAGTCATTGGCAGTTCGCTTGAGGCAAGCGTATTGCTTTCGCTCTCAGATAAATATTTTGGACTCTTTGAGGACTATAAAGAATTTCTGCCGACTCTTTTCATTGTCTCTCAAGTTAGGCTTAGTAGAACCGATACGATTCCTGTTGGTGTAATTATAGGCAGGGCAAATGGCAGAAAATGCGAAAGGTGTTGGAACTGGAGCCCCTCTATTGGAAGCTTCCCTGACATGCCTGATGTATGCGGTAGATGTTATAATATAATTAAATGAGAAAAAGAGCGCCTTACATCTTGCTCGTCGCTGGGGCTGTCCTTTTAGACCAGATAACTAAATATCTTGCAGGGACATTTATAAATCAAGCCGAGCCAATTAAGATATTACCCTTTATCCAGCTTGTGAATGTAAAGAATGTTGGTGCGGCATTTGGCATCTTTAAGGCATTGGGCAATAATGTCTTCATAGCCTTATCGGTTACTGCCATAGTGTTTATAGCCATCATGTTATACAAAGACAGGGAATCCAGTTTCAGCCTTTCGCTCATACTTTCAGGTGCCATAGGGAATCTTATAGACAGGGTCTTTTTGGGTTCTGTGAGGGACTTTATAGATATATCCATAGGCAGTTACCACTGGCCTGCATTCAATGTAGCAGACTCATGCCTGACAGTGGGCATCTTTGTACTTCTTTTATGGGGTTTTCGTAAGAAGCATCATGTATCCTGAGCTTATAAAGATAGGGCCCCTGACACTTCACACATACGGTGTGCTTGTGGCATCGGGATTTCTCCTTGCCCTTTCACTTGCAATAAGACAGGCAAAAAGGCAGGGCATACCACATGCCCTGATAGCAGACATTGGGTTTTATATCCTCGTAGGTGCAATCGTTGGCTCAAGGGGGCTTTATGTTTTAATGAATCTTTCGTATTATCTGAGAAATCCATTTGATATATTTAAGGTATGGGAAGGCGGACTGGTTTTTTACGGAGGCTTAATCTTCGTTATACCATTAGTTATATGGTATGTAAAAAGAAAGGGGCTTGATCTCTGGGCAGTTGCAGACATCATGGCTCCCTCACTTGCAGTGGGCCATGCCATTGGAAGGCTCGGATGTTTTTCGGCAGGCTGTTGCTACGGAGCCCCCTCAGAACTTCCATGGGCAGTGACCTTTACAGACCCAAAAAGCCTTGCACCACAGTGGATTAAGCTACATCCAACACAGCTTTATGAATCCATTGGAGAGTTTGCAATCTTCCTCGTCCTGATTTCCATAAGAACAAGGCAGTCGTTTAAAGGAGAGCTTTTCTGGCTCTACGGAGTCTTTTACTCGGCATTGAGGTTCACAGTGGAATTCTGGAGAGGGGATATAGAAAGAGGGTTTATAATGTCTGGGCTTTCTGTATCTCAGGCACTAAGTGTGATTTTATTTACAGTCTCTGCTATAATGTTTATAAGAGGCATTAAAAGGGGTGTAAATTGAAGAAGAACTGCTGGGAATTCAAGGGCTGTGGAAGAGAGCCAGGCGGCAAAAATGCGGAAAAATTAGGTGTCTGTCCTGCCACTACCGATACGAGGCTCGATGGAATTCATGGAGGGAAAAACGCAGGAAGGGCATGCTGGGTCGTAGCAGGAACTTTCTGCAAAGGAGAGGTTCAGGGAACATTTGCAAAAAAATTCGGAGACTGCCTGAAATGCGATTTCTTCCAGTTAGTTCGGAAAGAGCAAGGCTATCAATTTATAATCTCCACTGGACTCATTAAGATACTTATGGGAGAGGAATAAGTTAAGGCTTCTTAACTGCCTCTCTCATGATTGCTACTTTTCCAGTTCTTACAAAGTCCTTTATTCCAAATGGCTTCATAAGCTCTGTGAATGCCTCTATCTTTTTTTCGTCTCCTGTTATCTCTATCGTATAGGTCTTCTGGGATGAATCCACAATCCTGCCCCTGAAGATTTCCGTAAGGTTTAAGACCTCTGCCTTATGCTCCTGCCGTGGAGAGACCTTTATGAGAACCATCTCCCTTTCCACATGGTCAAACTCGGTCATGTCAGCGACCTTTATGACATCGATGAGCTTGTTAAGCTGTTTTGTAATCTGCTCTATCACCTGGTCATCGCCTGATGTCACAATGGTCATCTGGGATATCAGGGGGTCAAGGGTCTCTCCCACTGAGATGCTTTCTATGTTATATCCTCTTCCACTAAAGAGGCCCGAGACCCTCGATAGCACTCCGAATTTGTTTTCAACAAGAAGAGATATTGTGTGTCTCATTTCACTGCCTTAAGTTTTTTCTCAGGCTTTTTTTCAGGCTCTTCAAACATCATCTGGTCTATGGGAGCACCTGCAGGCACCATTGGAAAGACCTTTTCTTTCCAGTCAACCACAAAGTCCATAAACACGGTCCCTTTAATCTTGAATGCCTCTTTAAGGATAGGCTCCACCTCAGAGGGCTTCGTTGCCCTCAAGCCCACTGCCCCGTATGCCTCTGCGATCTTAATAAAATCAGGAACGACATCGAGATGTGTGTAGGAGTATCTTTCGCCAAAGAAAAGCTCCTGCCACTGCCTAACCATGCCTAAATACCTATTATTAAGGATTGCCACCTTAACTGGCAGTTTGTTTATCACTGCGGTTGCAAGCTCCTGTATGTTCATCTGGATCGAGCCGTCTCCTGCAATGTCGATGACGAGCTTATCCGGAAATGCAAGCTGGGCTCCGATTGCCGCAGGAAACCCATATCCCATTGTTCCTAATCCGCCTGAGGAAAGAAGGGTTCTTGGCTTTTCGAATTTATAAAACTGTGCAGTCCACATCTGGTTCTGTCCAACCTCTGTTGTAATTATTGCATCACCCCTTGTAAGTTCGCATATCTTTTCTACGACAAACTGGGGCTTTATCGTCTCTACAGTCTTTGCATACGAAAGAGGCCTTTCCATTCTCCATTCCTCTATCTGCTTAAGCCATGCCTTTCTGACCTCGGCCCACTGGACTTTGACTTCCTCTTTGAGGGTTTTATTGAGAACATGAAGAATCCTTTTTGCGTCCCCTACGATAGGGGTGTCAACCCTTACATTTTTTCTTATCGAGGTTGGGTCTATATCTATATGAATTATCTTTGCATGGGAGGCAAAGGCATCTGCCTTGCCTGTAACCCTGTCATCAAACCTCATGCCAACTGCAATGACGAGGTCTGACTCCTGTATTGCCTTATTTGCATAATATGTTCCGTGCATCCCTGGCATTCCAAGGGAAAGACGATGACTGCCAGGGAAGGCTCCAAGCCCCATAAGCGTCATTGTCACCGGGATGTCTGTATATTCGGCAAGCTCTTTAAGCTCTTTAACGGCAGATGAGATAATCACACCTCCGCCTGCTATGAGCACAGGCTGTTTTGATTTAGAAATCATATGTGCGGCTTGTGTAATCATCCACTTGTTACCTTCGAGTGTTGGCTTATAACTCCTTATATCTATCTTTTCGGGCCAGTGAAACTCTGTCTTTCCTGCAGTTATATCCTTTGGCAGGTCTATAAGAACAGGCCCTGGCCTACCTGTGGTTGCTATGTGGAATGCCTCCCTTATGGTCTTTGCAAGGTCTTTTATATCCTTAATAAGGAAATTATATTTCGTGCAAGGCCTTGAGATTCCAACGATATCTGCCTCCTGAAATGCATCGTTTCCAATAAGAAGTGTTGGGACCTGTCCTGACATGACCACAAGCGGAACCGAGTCCATGGATGCGGTTGCAATCCCGGTTACGGTGTTTGTTGCTCCCGGACCCGATGTCACAAGCACAACCCCTGGCTTGCCTGATGCCCTCGCATAGCCATCTGCAGCATGAACAGCTCCCTGCTCATGTCTTGTAAGTATTAGCTTGAGGTCTTTTTCATTGTAAAGAACATCGAAGATGTTTAGCACAACCCCTCCGGGGTATCCAAATATGTGCTTTACACCCTCACGCTTAAGACACTCAACTAATATCTCTGCACCTGAAATCTTCATAGACCATAGTTTAACATAAGTCCTCATTGAATTTGCAATATCCCCATACCAAGAAAGTTATTTTATTTCCTACCAACACCTTTGTCTGTGAATGGCATCATCAGTAAGAAGAATCCCATGGTTTGTCTCATATGTCCTGAACCCATAAGGTAGCGTAAAATCTTCTGTGTAAATTCTTGAAGTAAAAAAGAGACAGGGTGTATTCTCCATTGTCCAAATCATTAACCCTTAAAGGGAAGGAGGATACACCCATGTCGGTAAAGGAACTTACTAAGTTAACGGTAACA
>JACQZC010000042.1 GCA_016207905.1 Nitrospirota bacterium
ACCTGCTTGAAGACATCGAGGCCAAGATGCGCCTTGTGGAGAGCCGAATAAGGGCTGTGGTTAAAAGCGATAGGATATGCGACCTGCTTAAGACATTGCCTGGGGTGGGCGATATAATCTCGATGCTTATCAGGTATGAAGTGGCTGCCCTGTTTTCTGTCTAGCCGAAAGGGCTCTTAGAATGATTAGGAGGGTCGCTTCTGCCGTAAGGTAACATGCGCCTGAGAGCGCGGATAGATGACTGGCTTTTAAGCCAAGCGGACGGAATTGCTTCTTAACTATTAAAAGGAGGTTGCTTTTTCTTTTTCATAGATGACAGGCTGGACAAGCCAGAATGACAAGCCATAAAATGTAAAGAATTGTTAGGGACTGCCAGAGATTTTTCTGTTATAATAAAACTAAGACATGCCGCTCAGGCAATGGATTAAAAGCGCAGATTATGCGATAGAAGGGATACTTCATGCTGTTAAGACACAACGGCACCTGAGGTATCATTTCTACTCAGCCTCGGCAGTCCTGCTCATAAGCTATATCTTAGGCATCTCAAAAACAGAGTTTGTTATTGTCTCGCTTGCCGTAATTTCGGTGCTTCTTGCCGAGATGTTTAATACTGCGGTGGAGACGATTGTTGACTTCATCTCTCCCGAAAGAAACGAGAAGGCACGCATTGCAAAGGACATATCAGCAGGGGCAGTGCTTATAACTGCCTTTGGTGCCGCACTTATAGGTCTTATGATACTTTTTCCCTATGCCCGAGACATCTTTCAAAGTGGCATCTATATAACGAAGCATGTAAAGGAGGAAGTAGCGGTTATAGCGTTTGTGCTTGTTCTTATAATGGTTATACTTCTTAAGTCATACTGGGGCAAGGGTCATCCCCTGAGCGGAGGGCTTCCGAGTGGGCATTCGGCTGTTGCCTTTTCGGTCTGGGTCTCGGTTACTTATATGACAGAGAGTTTTATAGTGTCGCTTTTATGTTTTATTCTTGCAGTGGCAATTGCTCAAAGCAGAGTAGCCACAAGGGTGCACAGTGCATGGGAGGTTGTTCTGGGAGGACTGCTCGGAGCAACACTCACCTTTGTGCTTTTCAAGGTCCTTACATGAAAGACTATATCGAGAAGTTTCTAAAATACCTTATCAATGAAAAGGGTGCATCCAGCCACACCATCAGGGCATATAAAGGAGACCTCGAGATATTCTTTGGGGAGACGGGTGGTCGCACCACCCTTCAGGATGTAAGGGGTTTTATAGCCTCCGAGATAAACAAGGGTCATAAGAAAAGCACAGCAGGCAGAAGGCTTGCCTCATTGAAGTCTTTTCTAAAGTTTCTCGTAAGAGAGGGGGTTTTAAAGACAAGCCCTGCAAGGTTAGTGTCATCACCGAGACAGCCAAAACATCTTCCTCGGTTCCTTTCGGTAGATGAGGTATTTGCGCTTATGGAACTGCCTGAGAGCATAGGGTTTCTCGTCCAAAGGGACAGGGCTATACTTGAGCTGATTTATTCAAGCGGTCTCAGGGTCAGCGAACTTGTAGGTCTTAACACAGAAGATGTGGATATAAAGGAGTGTCTTGTCAGGGTAAAAGGGAAGGGCAAGAAGGAAAGGATTGTGCCTATAGGTAGGAAGGCCATCTCTGCGCTAAAGTCCTATATAGTGGAAAGACTCATCCTTAAAAAACCCGAAGAAGCGTTTTTCCTAAACAGAAATGGCACAAGGCTTACGGACAGAGGAGTAAGTCGCATAGTGGCAAAATATGCAAGGGCAGTTTCCATAAGAGGAAAGGTGAGCCCCCACACCCTGAGACATACATTTGCAACGCATCTTCTTCAAAGCGGTGCTGACCTCAGGGTCATACAGGAGCTCCTTGGCCATTCATCCCTTTCAACCACTCAGAAATACACCCATCTCGATGTAACCCATCTAATGGATGTTTATGATAAATCGCATCCTTTTGGCAATGAAGCTAAGGATAAAAAGGCAGGATAGGTTATTTATCTTACTACTGCCTTAAGAAGAAGTATTACCTTAGGCATTTGTGGGTCGTTGCTTAGCACCTCAACTGTCTTTTGTATCATGCCCCTGAAACCTGTGGTGTTAACCACTACAATGAGTGTGCCTTTTTCATTAGGCTTAAGATGGGTTGAACTAACCATCGCTGCCGAGCAACCTCAGGATGGCACCAATCCCTCTATAATGAGGTCTTCTGTGCCTAAGTTTAAAAGCTCAAATGTATGCTCTAACTGCTCGCCCTGTTTTACCTCCCCGAAATCATGCGACTCTGTGTCAAACTTTATGGAAGGCTGGGCATAAACCGCCACAGGTATAAGAATCGTCAGTATAAAGGAAATTGCCCTCATATAAAATTATACCCTATTATGGTATTTATTTGCTAAAATATCAATAGTGGGGAGGAAATTCTTAGGTAAGATCTTAATCGCTATCGTAGTTATCATCCAGATAGGGTTGGTATCGGTGTTTTTGTTTCATGAGGTATTCGATCTCACAAGCAGTAATAGTGCGATTTATGTTCTTAGAAGCAAAACAGGCGGGATTGAGATAAAAACCGACATCGTATTCGACGAAGCAAGCCGGATTATCTTCATGCTCGATGCCACCAATGTTTTCAACCTATTCATGAAGACCGTCGCAGTTGCAAGGGATAAGCCTGTGCTTGAGCTGACATGGAACAAAAAAGAAGGTGTTGGCGCTGTAAAGGAATTCAGAGAGGATGGAACAATGCTTTCATTTTCTTTTTCGAGATTTAGGGAAGGCGAAGGCATTCCACATGGATTATTCTTAGGAGGAGAACTGCCTTATGCAGATACCATAGAGCGGTCTTCGAGCGGTTTTGGCTATTATGACGGCGAGAAATGGTTTCATATATGGTGTTCGGCAAATGAGGGCTTTTCCCTATCAGGCTCGAAAGAGGTGGTAGTGCCCCATCAGTGGAAATATTTAGGCAGTAGGGTTATCAAAGAGACTACGGATAAGGCTATCATCGAAAGCTTGCACGAGAAGACACTTAACGGGAATAAGATACTAATGAAGAGACTTGCCTCTTTCAGGGCAGGAGACGATTATTTCACGCTTAAGGTGAGGATAACCAATGCAAGCAAAAACATTATCCTTTATGGGTATGCATATGGAGATGAGCCATGGATTGGTAATTTCAGCTCATCCGAAGGAGATGTAGGCTGGTATAAGGGAGGGCTCATCAAACATGAAATGTATCTGTCCCCGCTCGATTATAAATATGCAGGCTGGTGGGATTATGGCAACGATGCGGCTGGCGAAATGCATAATTACACAGGATATGCAAATTTTATAGAGTGGGTCAGACCTACCCCAACATATGTCTACTTTTCCAATATCATGGATGAGTGCTGTTCAGAATCCCTGCCCCTTAATGCCACATTCAACAGAGTAATCAATATCGTCTGGCTTCATCAGATGTTACTTCCAGGTGAAAGCAGAGACCATGTCCTTGCAATCGGAATGGCGCATATCGACCCGCTTATAAATCTTCCACGAAAGCCCGAGGTCAGGCTCGATTAGGCTTATTTTGATATAGCAGATTTCATAAAACCTGCTATAGCCAATAAATGAAAATCATTGTAATAGATGGGCATCTATGATATAAATATTTAAACTTGAGGAGGTTTTTTATGAAAACAGAAGAGCTAAAGCCCGGAATATTCTGGGTTGGAGCTATTGACTGGGCAATAAGGGATTTCCATGGCTATGTCACTCCAAGAGGCTCAACCTATAACAACTACCTTGTTCTTGACAAGGATATAACGCTTCTCGATGCCGTCAAATACGACTTCGTAGATGTAAGCATCAGCCACATAAAAAGCCTTGTAGAGCCATCAAAAATCAAAAATCTTATCGTAAACCACATAGAGCCTGACCATTCAGGAGGTCTTGGCGAGATAATGAAGCTCGCCAGAGAGGCAACCATCTATTGCACAGACAAAGGGAAAAAGGGGCTTGAGAGGTTCTTCGATATATCCTCGTGGAACATAAAGACCGTAAAGACAGGAGATGTCTTAAACATTGGAAGTAGAAATCTTCTTTTTATAGAGACACCAATGATTCACTGGCCCGACTCGATGATGACATATATAAAAGAAGACAGGATTCTCATAAGTCAGGATGGTTTTGGACAGCACCTTGCATCCAGTCAGAGGTTTGACGACGAGTTTGTGGCATGTGCATCTCAGGCTGAGCTTGAGGATTCTGTATGGGACTATTATGCAAACATACTCATGCCTTTTGGCACACTCATAAAGCAAAAGATAGCTGAGATTGAAAAGTTAGGACTAAAGATAGATATGATAGCACCTGACCACGGAGTCATTTGGAGACAGAACCCCGGGCATGTTATTCAGATGTACCTTGATATGGCAAATGGAAAGGCAGATGAAAGAATAGTGATAATCTATGACAGCATGTGGCATTTAACAGAGAAGATGACTGTTCCAATTGCAGAGGGCATAAGGAAAGAAGATGTGGATGTAAAGGTCATCAAGCTCAGGGCAACACCAGTCAGTGTAGCAGTGAAGGAGTTCTGGAGGGCAAGGGGATGTCTCTTAGGCTCGCCAACCCTTAATAACAGGGTATTCCCTATGGTGGGTGAGCTTCTTACATATTTAGGAGGACTCAGACCTAAAAACAGAATCGTCAGTGCATTTGGAAGTTTTGGCTGGGCAGGGGGTGCGGTCAGGGAAATCATCGAGGAATTTAAAAAAATGGCTCTCGAGACTGTTGAGCCTGCAATTGGCATAAATTACAAGGCATCTTCGGATGACAACGAAAAACTCTATGAATTCGGAAGGGAGTTTGCAAAAAAGGTGAAAGAGTATCATAAGAGATTTTAAGGAGGATTTTATGAAAAAGCTATTCCTTATTGTTTTAGGTATCCTGTTATTTCATAGTCTTTCATATTCAGAAGACATGCCTTTAAGTAAGGAGACACAGTCATGTCTTAACTGTCACAAGGCACTTACACCCGGAATTGTGCAGGACTGGCTTTCAAGTAGGCATTCAAAAACAACCCCTTCTTCTTCGCTGAATAAGCCTTCTTTAGAACGAAGGGTATCAGCAGAGTCCATAGATGAAAAACTCAAAAACACCGTTGTCGGCTGTTATGAATGTCATAGTAGAAACCCTGAAAAGCATAAGGACAACTTCTTACACTTTGGCTGGAGGATAAATGTAGTTGTCTCTTCTTCTGACTGCTCTACATGTCATCCCTTAGAGTTTAAACAATACATGGGGGGCAAGAAGGCACATGCCATTGGAAACCTTAAGAACAACCCTGTTTACCACACACTCGTAAATACGATAATTGGCTTAAAGGCAGTGAATGACATTCAAATCACATCTCAGGAGCCATCTGATTATACGAGGCAGGAGACATGTTTTGCATGTCATGGAACAGAGCTTAAGGTTAATGGCATGAAGGATATAGACACGAAACTTGGTAAAATAACCGTGCCTGATATTTCTCATTGGCCAAATCAGGGTGTTGGAAGAATCAATCCTGATGGCTCTATGGGTGCATGCACTCCGTGTCATCCAAGACACTCGTTTTCCATAGAAGTCGCAAGAAAACCCTTTACATGTGCTCAGTGCCATCTTGAGCCTGATGTGCCTGCATGGAATGTCTATGCTGAAAGCAAACATGGGAATATATTCCTTTCAGAGGGGCACAAATGGGATTTTAGCCATGTCCCATGGATAATGGGTGTTGACTTCGCTACACCAACATGTGCAGTATGCCATAATAGCCTTATCACAGGCACAGATGGAGGGGTTATTGTAGAAAGGTCCCATGACTTTGGCTCAAGACTCTGGGTAAGGCTCTTTGGGCTCATCTATAGCCACCCACAGCCAAAACAAGGCGATACATCTATAATTAAAAATAGCGATGGCTTGCCTCTGCCAACGACATTTCTCGGTAATCCTGCCTCTGACTTCCTTATAGACGATAAAGAACAGCAAAAAAGACAAAGCATAATGAAAGCAGTCTGTCTTGGATGTCACTCAACGGATTGGACAAACAACCATTTCGAAAAACTCAAAAACACACTTAAAGAGACTGACCTGATGACCCTTAGTGCAACAAAACTCCTTCTTAGGGCATGGGAGCATGGGGTCTCTGACAACAGCAACCCTTTTGATGAGGAGATTGAACAGCTCTGGATTAAACAATGGCTATTTTATGGAAACTCTATCCGTTATGCCTCTGCAATGACAGGTGCGCCTGATTACACTGCATTTAAATACGGCTGGTGGGGACTAACGACAAACCTTCAGGAGATGAAAGACCTCATAGAGATAAAAGAGGCAATTAAAAAGGCAAAATAATGAATGTCATAGCGTTTATGGGCTCTCCAAGAAAAGGTGGAAATACAGAGTTGATTCTTAATGAGGCAATAAAGGCAATCGAGGAGGAAGGTCTTAAGGTCAAGGTGTTTGACCTTAACCTCATGGACATATTGCCGTGCCAGGACTGTGGAGGATGCGAGGAAACAGGAGAATGCATAATCATAGATGACATGGCAGAGGTCTCTGCCTCAATCAGGACAGCCCAGAGAATAATACTTGCAAGCCCTGTATATTTCTCAGGAGTCTCTGCACAGGCAAAGGCAATGATAGACAGATGCCAGCACTTCTGGTGCGAAAAATACCTTCTTAGGAAACCCCTTTCACAAGGAACTTATGGAAGAAAAGGGCTTTTTATGGTAGTCGGAGGTAGAAAAAAAGACATAGGCATCGAGTGCTCAGAGGCAACTGCAACTGCCTTTTTTCGGACCATAAGCGTGCCTGAGCATAAGACACTCGGTTTTCTTGGCATAGATGCAAAGGGCGCAATACTTAAGCATCCGACTGCACTTAAAGAGGCATACAGCAGGGGGAAATGGCTTATTACACGGGAGGTGAACATTATCTAAATTACCAAGGCATTATCTAAGCGTCAGGAAAAGGTTTAAGGAGTATTTCAGTTATACACTCCTCCTCAGAAAGCTATTTATAAAACTTATCAGTTTATAAACAGAATAAAGTTGAAAAACGGGGGGGATATGCTTAAATGCTTGTAACTATTCAGTGGATAACTAATCAAAGTCTAAGGAGGGTGAGATGTTACAGAGGGTAATGGGAAGAAGTATTGGAGTATTAACTTATGCAGTTTCCCTGCTCAGCAGGGAGACCCCAAGAAGCATTACTGTAAGGATAGATAAGACTCCACCAGCGGTTAGTTTATCCGTAGACCCTTCAATTTTATGGCCTCCGAATCATAAACTCGTGAATGTAACAATAGGCGGTGGTGTAGAAGATAGTCTATCAGGAGTAGCGGAAGTAGTCTTTAGTGTAACAGATGAGTATGGGAGCATTGAACCTAAAGTTAGTGGTTTTAATACAACGATTCCCTTAGAGGCATGGAGAAATGGGGATGATAAAGATGGTCGTAGATATACGATTACAGTGGTCGCTACTGATAATGCAGGAAATAGCTCAACTGCATCCACTGTGGTAGTGGTTCCTCACGACCAGAGAAAATAGGAAAAGTAAACTCAAAGAGAGCGGCAGAGTAATCTGCTACCCTCTTTACTAATGAAACCTGTAATATTATGTCCTATACCCTCAGGATTAAGGTCATTCTGGCTTGTCCAGAATCTTTCTTTTGATTCCGAACAAGTCGGAAGGATTTCCGACAAGCGGGAATGACAGCGAAAACGGACATTATTATGCAGGTATTAATAATTAGAATTAAAATTTTATTTTATGGAATTAAGAATCTGTCGGGCTTGATAGTAGTCGGGG
>JACQZC010000043.1 GCA_016207905.1 Nitrospirota bacterium
AGGTATTTGATAATAGGGTTTTCTGCTATAAGATCCTTCTCGTCCCATTGAAAAGGCACATTGAATGTGTTTGAATAGGCAAGGAGACCAATGAGGGCTATGAGGAGAAGGTGGATGATAGGCTTGCTGATTAAAACAGAAATCCTGCTCATAGATTAATTTAACATTTTTGTATCACGGTTGAGAAGATTTCTATCGGCAATTTAGGCTATAGACAATATAACTACTTATAACTCCATAAATTAAAAAAATCGTAGAACCCTTTACCATTTTAATGTCATTATGATATTCTTTAAATTCACTCGAAGCCATATTTAATTGGGAGGAAGGTATAGAAAATGCTTATAATCGGTGAAAAGCTAAGCATAATAGCAAAGAGGGTCAGAGAGGCAATGCAGAGGAAAGAGAAGTCTCCTATTCAGGAGATAGCAAAGGCTCAGTGGCAGGCAGGTGCAGGCATGATAGATGCCAACATAGGTCCTGCCGAGGATGGCGGAGAGGAGCTAATGAAATGGATGGTAGAAACCATTCAAGAGGCGGTCCCTCTTCCTGTGTGTCTGGATACAACGAATTATAAGGCAATCGAGGCAGGTCTTCAGGTGCATAACAATGAGTGGGGAAGACCCCTTATCAATTCCACATCCAATGACCCCGAGAGATTTCCAATGCTTGAGCTTGCAGGAAAATACAATTCACGGATTATAGGTCTTACGGTTGGCAAAGGAGGGCTTCCTGCGGATGCAGAAGAAAGGGCAGGTATTGCCGCAGAGATTATGGGCAGGGCAATGGAGTATGGTGTTTCTTTAGAGGACATATATCTTGACCCCCTTGTGCTACAGGTAGCAACCTCGCAAGACCATGCACTCAAGGTTATAAAGGCAGTAAGGATGTTTCAGGAGCTAAATGACCCGCCTATGAAAACAGTGGTGGGCTTAAGCAATGTCTCAAACGGATGCCCAAAACATCTAAGGCCGATTCTGAATAAGTATTATCTTTCTCTTTTAATCTACGAGGGCTTGACCGCTGCAATAGCGGACCCACATGAGGTGATAGAGACAGTTAAAACCATAGATATCATAATGGGCAGGACACTTTATGCCCACTCATATCTTGAGATGTAAGGGAGGAGGCTATATAAATGGCTTTTACAGTTCCTAAGGAGACATATTCAGGAAAGGTCTATTCTGTGACAATAGGCACAGGTGACAGTCAAATAACGATTGGAGGAGACAATGTCCTTCCATTTAATGGTTTTGAGGGCTCGATACCAAATAGACCGGTAATTGCATACGAGATACAGGATGTTCCGCCTTCGGATTGGCCTCAGGCAGTAAGAAAGCCCTTTGAGGGTGTCTCTTCTGACCCTGTAAAATGGGCTAAATTCTGTCAGGATACACTTAAGGCAAAGGCAATAGCCCTAAGACTTACAGGCACACACCCTGACAGGGAAAACCGCTCCGGAGAGGAGGCGGCAAAGACTGTAAAGGATGTTTTGAATGTAGTTAACTTACCGCTCATAATACTTGGCAGTAACCATGCAGAGAAGGACTCTCAGGTTCTGGTTTCTTCTGCAGAGGCAGGTAAAGACAGAAACCTGCTAATCGGCAAAGCACAGGAGGCAAATTATAAGACCATAGTTGCTGCCGCAATGGCAAATAATCATAAGGTCATAGCCATGTCAGAGCTTGATATAAATCTCTCTAAACAGCTTAATATCCTCATCACACAGATGGGCTTCGATAAAGAAAGGCTTGTAACTGACCCAATGTCCTCTGCACTGGGCTATGGGCTTGAATATACATACTCGGTCATGGAAAGAATCAGACTTGCCGCACTTACACAAAACGATGCCGTAATGCAGCCGCCAATGCTTGCCGATGTCGGCATTTATGTCTGGAAGATAAAAGAGACACAGGCAGAGGAATCAGAGCAGACACTGTGGGGGGCACTCGATGAGAGAGCTATACTCTGGGAGGCTATGACTGCAACATCCTTCCTCATAGCAGGTGCAGAGCTTCTGATAATGAGACACCCTCGTGCTGTAAGTGCAGTCGAGAAATTCATAGATGAGATGTAAATATGAATAAAAAATGTCATAGCGAGAACTGGTGATTATGATATTGCGCCACCTAAAATATCTTGCCTTAATACTCCTATCTGTTTTTTTGCTTTCATCCATCCCTCTTGAGTTAAACCCAAAAAGCATTGCCATAAACCCCTCTACTGATATTTCAGTAATCCCAAACGAGATGTCTGATTCTGTCTCAATCATAGACATGAGCACACAGAAAGTCATCTCGACAATTCCTGTTGGCAAAGCTCCAAAAGGAGTCTCCATAGATAAAGCACTTAATTTGGCAGTCATCGGAAATAGCCATGACAACATAGTCTCCCTCATAGACATGAATACCTATCGGGTAATCGCAGTCATACCAGTTGGCAAATCACCTGAAGGCATTGCAATAGATTCACTTACACACAGGGCATTCGTTGCCAATCATAAAGACA
>JACQZC010000044.1 GCA_016207905.1 Nitrospirota bacterium
GGCACGGACTTCGGTAAAATAACCAATGAGCAGGTGGCAATGGTAGCATCATTAATTAACACAAGGCCCAGAAAATGTCTGGGCTACAAGACGCCCCTTGAAGTCGCATCTGTTGCACTTCGAGATTGAATGTAGGATCTTCATCCTCGCTGTCGACGATTTTTTCTTTGTCGAAGGCCCCATCTTGAGCTTTGTAAGCCCTGACCATGCCGTCTCCGCGCTCTCCGCCATCCTGATGTCAGCCGTTGCTATCATCGGTCTTATTTACCGCTCCGAGAAAAGGAAACTTTTTCTTGCATGGGACTCGATTTCAATAGCGGTTATTTACTTTGCAAATATGCTATTGCTTTACGCTATAAGGTAATAAGGCAAACTCCCGAGGCATTCCTTTAAAAGCTTTTTTCTATAGTCAAAAAGCACCATCTCACAACAAAGACTTATCCCGATTTGGTAAAATATGAAAAATCGGGTTTATCGCCCTGAATAATTTCTTCTGACACTGATGCGAAGTATCCTTCACATAGACATGGATTCCTTTTTTTCGGCAGTCGAAGAAAGAAGACGCCCCGACCATCTAAAAGGAAGCCTCCAGAGGTTCTGGGGCAAATGCCCCCTTCGGTTCAGGTGTCCTCTACTGGCGAAATTAGGTAGCTGGACAGCGCCTCAAGCTCTTTGTCTTTCCGTCCGTAAAGGAACATCTTCTGATAAGCCCTTATCTTTTCCACCTCTTTTATTTCTTTTACCCGGATGTCTTTGTCGAGCAAGGGGATTATATTGTGATACGCGCCGATGAACAAAACCCCGGTTTCCCTCTCTTTCAAGGTTCTGTTTATCCTGTCGGCTATAAACCTGTCCCTTTTTACGAGAAGGTGGTTTTTACTCATCCTGTATCTTATATAGGCGGACATTTTCTGTCTTGCCGTAACAGCGTTTTTTAACTTGACGATGTAGTCCCTCTCTTTGCTAACCATGGCGAGGTCTTCGGTCTTTTCCAGAACAGCGCCCCGCTGAATGAGTATCAACAGAACCTCACTGTTCTTACTGCCGGCCCTCACGCCCTCGGAGACTATCTTCCGTCCGATGTCACCGCCAATGACCATTCCGTCCTGGTAAGCCCTAATGTCTGCGACCTTAATGCCATTGAAGTATTTGATTATGGCATCCCAATAGCTGGACACCGTCTCTTTATGTCTTGCCCATGCCTCCTCTCCCAACTCTGCAATAGTCCTCTTTGTAACGCTGTCGGCAACAGAGCCGAGGTCTGCCTCCATATGGATGATCGGGACATAGAGTAAGGTTCTCATTTGCTCTTCAGGGCTTTCTCCATGCGCTCCAGCCTCTTTCCAAAACCCTTGTTTTGCTCCTCTACATCAGCTACCTTAGAGGAAAGATAAGGGTCGGTCTGCCACCAGTTTATCCCCATTTCAAGAGCCTTGTCCACAGAGGCTATTAGTAGCCTTATCTTAATGTTTAGGAGTTCGATGTCCGCGAGGTTTATCCTGATGTCTCCGGCGATGACGATTCCTTTATCTAAAACCCGCTCTAAGATGTCCGCCAAGTTTGTGGCCTGTGTCGCATGCATCATCTGTTGTGCCATATTTCCTCCTGCCTGTCGGTATTTGACAGTCCTGTCCGACTTGTGACCAAGTTCGCCAGCATCTTGTAGACCTCGGCAATAGTGCGGCAGTCCCTGCAGGGCTCTGTCTCGGAATACTCACCGCATCCAAGAAGCACCTCCGCTTCCCTTTTTAGACCCTTTGAGCACTTTGCCCTTTCTGTATCCTGTTTTGCCTTTCCGATTTTTTCTGTGAGGCTCTTGAACTCAAGCCTCTGTTTCTGGAATGTAGTGCAATTTATCTTTGAGCTTGCCGATTTCATATTAAATCCCCTAAGGGGCCTAGGCTCAGATTAAGTTCCTCGTCCTTGAGCCCGAATATCTCTTTAAGCTCTATCATCTTGCCCTCCAGTTTCATGAATGCAGCACCGAGCCTTTCGGCCTCTTCACCCGTAACCGACCCTCTGTCTATTCTCCTTAGGGCTTGTTTTTCCATGAGCTGTCTGATGAGCTCCACAATGGTCAGCGCCAGTTTTGCCAGTCCCTGCTCGACCTTTTCCGCCGGGGAATCTGCGCCCTTTATGTCTTTAGTTTCGGTCAAAAACGCTCTGTTACATCGGTCTTCGTGCTCCTGTGTGCTGGTTTTAGGTAGGCACCTCTTTCCCATGCTAAACTTGGCGCCAGAAATCGGACTGCCTGTTGCGCCACGCACCTTTTCAGCAGTATCCACAGAGGCAATCATTACCCTGAGACCTACGAAGACCAGGTCCACATCTGCTACGGAAAGCATTAAGTCCCCGCTCAGGACCGCACCTTTGTCTAATACCCTGTCGAGGGCCTCCACGAGGCTAACATTTCTTGATAGGGCGATACTGCTCACAGCGCCTCCTATTTTATCGACAGAAATTATACGGCGGCCATGGCCCTGTGCAATCGAGGTCAAGCAAGGGTAATTTGTCCTTCAGCAGGTCCACACCGTTTATGAAGCCACTGAGTCTGCTCTTGTCCACCAGAAAAGCAAAGTTGAGAATCATCTCCTCATTCCGCCCGGTCATCTCTTTCGGAATCAGCCTGTTGATGCGGGTCTCGGCACTCCATTGGCTGAGTGTCTCAAGACATTCTCCTGACCACTCACTGATTTTTTCGGTTGCGATATCCTCTATCACCTTCTGTTTTTTCTTTCTTAAGAGATATGCTTTCCCTGCTGAAACGGAACTGATCTCCCTGTCTATTTTCCGAATCTGTTTGTCCCGGCAGGCAGTACTGAGTCTTTCCGCGCCGCAGTAGACCTTGAGACCCCATTCTTCTTTGCCTTCCAGTCGGTTCAGGAGATCATTTAATTCGTCACGGTGGGCATCGAGCATCGCCCTGAGGCTTCTGCTCGTCCTGAAGACGGTGGCGAATTTAAAGGGTATGATTGTGGCGTGTTCACTCATCTTTGCCACAACCTGCGCATGAGCCAGCACCTTAGACTCGACCCATCTCATGTCAGACAGGTTTTCCTTAAGGTTTTTTGTAAATGCGCCCTCTTTCACCCTGCTTACTACTGCATGGATGCCTTTGTTGGGGATAAAGCGGACATTGCCGTCAATGCCTGCGATGACCTTGTTCTCCGGGATTTTTCCGGTCAGGCAGTATAGATAAATCAACTCTGAAGACACCGGGGTTTTCCTTTCATTATGACTCCTCGTGTCTCTGCCGCTCAAAAGACAGGACTTCCAAGCCAGCATCCATGTTGACCGTATAGATGTTCCTGTCCTTCACTTTTGTGGGAAGCCCCAGGGACTTTATGAACGAACTATCCTCAAAGACCTCTACATCCGCACCCCAGCCATCGTTGGACCTTGCCGTCCTGATAATCCTTATTCTGTCGTCCTCCACCTTAAGCGTCTTTTTTAAGAACTCATTAACAACCCTGTCAACCTCTTCGAGTCTTGTCATCTCACACCTCCTGTTTTTCATTCGTCATCGATAGCGTCCAGGTGCTCCATGAGTTGTCTTTCCTGTCTTTCGTATTCCTCGGCGCTGATTTCATCCAGCTCAAATCTTAACTGTAGTTGCATGAGTTTTTCACGGATAAGGTCGGCGTCGGACAACTCCCTTTCGGCTATCTCATTGACCTTTCTGAACACACCCACCAGCCCCTTGAAAGGCAGAAGCAGGAGATTATCTATTAGAAACACTTTTCTTAAACCTCCCATTCTTCAGGGTGGATGGTAATGTTGGCGAAATTATAAGGGGGGATATTACCCACATACAGGAATTTGACCCTGCCCTCATACATCTTTCCGATGTCCTCCATCAAATTGTCAAACTCTTTTTCTCTGCCCTTGTCCACCAGAAAAGCGGCATTCAGAAACATTCCACCGCCGTAAGTCCTGTTAACCCTGTAATCAACCGCCGCCTTTTTCAGCACAGCCAATACCGCCTCTGCCTCCCTGTTCTTTTTCCTTTCCAGCGCCTGCTCTACCATACCGCCAATCGCTATCTTTGCCTCGGTGTTTTTTCTGCCAGAATCGTTTTGGAGCTTTTCTTTTAGGCATTGGATTTCCCTGTTTTCCTTCAGTATCTCCTTAAAGACAGTGTCCATATTTTTCCATACGGACTTCACGCTCAACTCTACCTTATAGTCCATGTCTTTCAGCAGGCACTTGAACTCCCTCTGTCTTGTCTCCAAGAGGTTCTGTATTTTTCCGGTGCTCGGTGCTATAGTGCAGAACCTCACGGGCAGGACCGTAAACTCCTTCATTACCTCCTCAACCACCCTTTCATGAGCAAGCACATTGTCTCTGCTTACTGCATACCTTGTTTCAGTGGTATTGCTGACAACCATGCTTAAATCGCCACAGCCCTCGGTAATGACCTCATCCCCTCTGCCTCCAATGCCGATAGGGCCAAAATTCCGTTGCAGTGCCGTCTGAGCTATGCAATAAATGTATTTTGCTTTCTTTTGCACAGCTACCTGCCCATCCTGACTGCGATGAAATCCTGAGCCGTTCCTGTAATGCCACCGCTCTGTTTGAGGAGGCAATACTCAATCAGCAACTTGTATGCCCTGTTTATCTCAGTGAACCGACTCTCTGCCTCGGGTCTTCCTTGATTTACATCAGGATGGTAAAGTGGGGCAAGGTTCCTGTATGCCTTTTTGACGCTATTCTCGGTGAGAGCATCGCTTTTCAGGCATAATATTTTTTTTGCCTGGTTAACCTCTTCAATGCAGACCTTTCTAACCTCGGCTGTGTAGAAACTGTATGCAGGCAGAGGCCCGACACACCTGAAGTTTATTTTCCCGGCGTAAAGCTCCGATAGGGCATCCAGCCTTCTTTCAAATTCAGACCTTTTGCCCCTGTCTATGAGGAAAGCAGCATTGGTTATCATGCCTTCGTCAGCCAGCGCATGTCTTTTAAGGAAGAGTTCGGGTTCGGCTTCTGTCAGAGCCGCCTCACTTAAGTTGTCCTCTATTTCAGAGGCAAGTCTTTCTCTCTCTCTATCCCAGAGGTTCTTGATGAACCTGCCTATTTTTATCCGTTCTTCAAGAGATGTCCCTCCCGGTCGGGACATCAGTTGTTCCTTTAGTTCTTTTACTTCCCGTCCATTGCCGATTTCCTTAATAGCCGAGTCGAGGTCGCTGCATACAGCCGTCACTTCCATCTCTATCCGGTTGCCAAGCTCCCTGAATGCCCGCTTGAACGCCCCGTATCCTCCGAAAAGAAGTTCTTCTACTTCCTGTGTATTAAGGGCATAAGTGCCCAGTTTCACGGGGATAACGGTGCAGGAATCCATAATCCCCTCCATTACCTGCTGATGCCTGAGCAGATGCCTTGCCACAATATCTTTGGTCAGAGTGTTATAGTCAACTATCTCTGAGTCGCTTACAACCGCGGAAATGTCCTGATGAGGGATTGCGTAAACCTCTCTATCGGAATTAAAGACCTTTCCCTCCGTGGACTCAATAATGCCGTAGATGTATTTGCCTTCCATCTTAATACCTTTCTGCCTGCTCGCGGAGCAACTTAACCGCCTCCTCAAAATGTCTCTTTGAGATTAGAAGCTCGCCTGCTCCCTGATTTATATGTTCTCTTATCGCAAGTATGGATGCCTTTCGGCAGATAAAACTGATATCAGAGCCGACCATGTCATTGGTTCGTTCTGCCATCTCGTGTAAATCTATGTCTTTGTCCATGGGCTTGCCTCTGGTGTGGATTTCAAATATCTTAAGCCTGGTCTCCGCATCAGGGACAGGCAGTTCAAGCAAGAGGTCGAACCTACCGCTTCTAAGCAGTGCCGGGTCTATTATGTCCAGCCTGTTGGTTGCGGCCAAAACCAGGACACCCTTCAATTCTTCTATGCCGTCCATCTCTGTCAGGAACTGGCTTATGACCCTTTCGGTCACATGGGCATCTGCAATGCCCGCTTCTCTTCTGGGCACAAGGCTATCTATCTCGTCGAAAAACAATATTGTCGGTGATGCCTGTTTTGCTTTCTTGAATATCTCCCTGATGGCCTTTTCGCTTTCACCGATGTACTTTGAAATCAGACTCGGGCCTTTGACCGCAATGAAGTTGACCCCGCTTTCGTTAGCCACTGCCTTGGCTATCAGGGTCTTTCCTGTGCCGGGGACACCGTAAAGCATTATTCCCTTCGGTGGATTGGTTCCTGCTGTTTTGAACATCTCAGGGTATTTCAAAGGCCACTCAACCGCCTCTTTCAGTTCCTGTCTTATATCCTCAAGCCCACCCACATCCGTCCATTTCACATCCGGAACTTCTACGAAGACCTCTCTTATGGCTGAGGGCTCGACCTCTTTCATCGCCTCGATGAAGTTGTCCATTGTTACCTGAAGTCCCATGAGTGTCTCATAGGGTATGTCGGCCATCTCAAAATCTATCTCGGGTATGATTTTCCTCAATGCCGACATTGCCGCCTCTCTGACAAGTGCTTCGAGGTCGGCGCCGACAAAGCCGTGGGTAATCTCGGCAAGTTTGCCTATATCGACATCCTCGGCAAAAGGCATACTCCTGGTATGGATGTTCAGTATCTCCAGTCTGCCGTTTTTGTCCGGGATGGGGATGGAGATTTCCCTGTCGAACCTGCCCGGCCGCCTCAGGGCAGGGTCTATGACATTAGGGATGTTGGTTGCGGCTATTACTATAACCTCGCCCCTGGATTGCAGTCCGTCCATGAGCGCCAAGAGCTGGGCAACGACCCTCCGCTCAACCTGCTTCTCACTGCCCATCTCCTCCCTCTTCGGCGCAATGGCATCTATCTCGTCAATGAAGATTATGGCCGGGGCGTGTTTTTCGGCATCCTCAAACACAGCCCTTAGCCGGGCTTCGCTTTCTCCGTAAAACTTCCCCATTATCTCAGGACCGCTTATGCTGCTGAAATACGCCTCGGTTTCGTTAGCAACAGCACGGGCAATCAGGGTCTTGCCTGTGCCTGGCGGGCCATAGAGAAAAACCCCTTTTGGGGGATCAACCCCAAGTCTTTCAAAGACCTGGGGATACTTGAGGGGTAGTTCTATCATCTCCCTGATTCTCCGAATCTGGTTGCCAAGCCCGCCTATATCTTCATATGAGACCTTGACCGCCTTGAACTTGTCAGACCCCTTTTCCTCTATCTTTATCACAGTGCTTGCACTTACGGTGACTACGCCGGAGGGAATTACGCCCACCACCTTGAAGTCATATGCCCTTGCCCCGAAAAAACTGACCCTTAACCTGTCGCCCTCGGTCACCGGAAGCCCCTCGATAAGAGAGCCTATATACCTGACATCCTTTGCCCTCTGTACCGGGTGAAGATGGGTCATTGGAGAGAGCGTAATCTTCTGCGCAGGACTGGCAAGCACTTTCCGTATCTTTACCTTCTCGCCCAGCCCTATCTGGGCGTTTTCCCTTGTTATGCCGTCTATCTGAACAATCCCCTTTGCCCTTTCCTCTGGGTAGCAGGGCATTACCCTGGCCGAGGTCATTGCCTTGCCGATTAGCTCCACGATATCCCCTGCCCCGGCCTCGATGCTTTTCATATCCTCAGGGTCTATCCGCGCTATAGCCCTACCTACATCCTTAGTAAGTGCCTCTTTTGCCTTTAAGGTCAGAGTATTTTCTTTCTTCATCTCAGCCTTCTCTTTCTTCATGGCTCAATCGGCAATGAGCTCATTGCCGAGGTTTCTGAGCGCATCAGGCCCTTTTACTTCGTGGGGCTGAAGCAGGAGAACCGTTGTGCTTAAATCGCCGAATTGTTCCTGAAGCTCCCTAATATATTTGCCCTGTACCTGTCTCCTTGACCGACAGAGCCTGCACTCACCCTCCGGAACGACATTGTTGATGACAAGCTTGTTCACATTCACCTTGTATTGTCTCAGACTGTTTATTAGCCTTCGGGTCTCTTTGACCGCCATATCTTCTGGTATGGTCACGACAACAAACTCGCACCTCTCTGGGTCGCTCAGGAGGGACCTTATTTTACTGACGGTTTTTTTCATGGACACAAGGAAATCGTCAGCGCTGTCGGGACTATACCTGCCCGCAAAACTTGAGACCATATACCTGTATTTCCATCTCATCTTCGACATGACCTTTATCCAGTCATCCAAAAGCTCCGGCAAGCCCATGAGCCTAAGGGCATGGCCTGTAGGAGCCGTATCCACTATATACTTGTTAAATCCGCCATCCTCTATTAATTCCACAATCTTCTTAAGCCCCATTACCTCGTCTATGCCGGGTATGGGTAGTCCAAGTAAGGATTCTATGTCCTCTGTGTCCAGATAAGTGCTCGTGTCAAAGAGTTTTTCAAGTTCATCGTAATACTGCATTTTGAAATCCCCAAGCGCCTTTTCAGCGCTTATCTCTATAGCACTTAAGTTATTCACGCCCTCCAACCTTGTTACCTCATGGCCTACATCTCTTTGCAAGCTGTCTGACAGGGAATGGGCAGGGTCGGTGGAGATGAGCAGTGTGTTCAGTCCGTGCCCTCCCATATAGAGTCCGGAGGCAGAGGCACAGGTGGTCTTTCCCACACCTCCTTTTCCGCCGAATAAAATCAGCTTCAGCGATGGTTTCATGAGCCCGATTAACGGCATTCACTTTTTAACCCTGATATCGAGTATGCCGTTATTATAGGTATAAGAGAGCGTCTCCTTTTTGACCTTTGACGGAAGCAGTAATTCCTTCCGATACTTTCTGCTTTTATTAACAGCTTGAATCTCCAATATATCGCCTTTCAAATCCACAGATATCCCCTCTGTTTTGATGCCGGGCACCTCTACAATGATAATGACCTCGTCTTTTTCATCAAAGACATCTGTCAGGGGCTCTCTCTCCTCGCCAAAAACAGTGCCTTCCGGCGTCTCTCTGATATTGCCAAATGTTTCAACGACAGGCTTTCCGCCCACAGCGGTCTTAATGGAAAACCCGTAGACGCCCTTCATGCCCTCTTTAAGTCGGCTCAGGTCTATTTCGCCCTCTTTCTTAATCTCCCCGCCAGCCTCCTCAAGACGAGATGCAAGGTCAACGAGCTTTTCTATCCCTTTGAGTAATCCGCCGAAGCCCAACTTGACCACGCCAAGGTCAATATCCATACCTTCTTTTTTTTTCTTCTTTTCTTCAGCCATATCCACCCCTCACTGTTCAGTAGTACAACTTCATTTTCTTCCACTTCTTTTCCTGAGTTTTTTCGTCTTTCACTCTTTTCCTCAGCAGACTTCCTGTCATATAGCGGCCCGGTGCTCCCAGTTCTTTGTTTATCTCGTTCAACCTCTTTTGGATTGACGCCACTCGCTTCCGGAGAGAGGCGTCTTCCTTTTGTAGACGCTCTTTTTCCTTTTCGCGCATATACATGTCTATATGAGCGGTGCCTGCTGTCCTGGGTATGGAACGCCTGCCTCTACTGTGTGCGCCTTTCATATTCCTAAGACTGCTGATATCAGCAGTATTTATTGACCAGTTCATCCACCATCTCTTTAACTTTGTTCTGGTTCGTCTTTGAGCCTACCCTGCTCGTCTCAGAAGCAAGGATGTCCCTGCACATCTGGGTAAATGTCCCATTAGCACTGTCCGGTGTAAGGTTCTGAATCTTGAGTGCCCTTGCAATCATTACTGAGCCCCTGACCGTTGGCGCGAACTCGCATTTTCCCGACTCCCTCAGTCCCCTCACGATGTTGACTACCTTTTCGGAGTCCTCTTCGCCGAGGTTGGATTTCGCCTGTGTTATGGCAACCTCTGTGTCTTTGTCAAAGTGGTCAAGGTCTATGGTCACCATCCTGTCCCTGAGGGCGTCCTGGCTCCTGTATACACCTGCATACTCCTCGGGGTTGCTCGTAAAGATGGCAGTGAAGTTCGGGTCAACCTTTAGATGGGGTTCCTCTGACCGGCCGGCTGGCAAATCCAGCATCTTTTCGCCGAGAATTGAAAGTAAAACATTGTTTGCCTCCGGCCTTGAACGGGTGAACTCGTCATATATCAGGGTAAAGCCGTACCTGCATGCTACGGTCAGGCGGTTATCAACCCACCGCTTGACCATATCCTCTTCAAGCCTGAGCACTCTGGAAACATAACGGTCAACCACTTTTTTAAACCTGTAGCCGTACTCCCCGCCGACCAGATTGGAGGTAGTAAACTCCTCATCGCCATGAACCATCACCACCGGCCTGCCTATCTTACCTGCCACATGCATAGCCATAGTCGTCTTGCCTGTGCCGGATACCCCTCTGAAGTGAACAGGGAAACCTGCCTTTATATAGGTGAGTGCCCTGTTCGCAATGTCTTCTATATACGGGGTCTCAACGAAATCAGGCATGGCAATTGGCTCAAGCACAGTAGTCGTCTCATCTATCATTTTTCCCCCTATCGGAAACTTATCTGTGTCCCGCAATTCGGACAGTATTTATACTCGTTGATGTAGCGCCATGTTCTGCCACATACAGGGCATGCCACAGTGAGGGAATGACCGCAGTTGGGGCAGTGCTTGAGGTCTCCCCATGTTGTGGCTTCGCAGTCCGGACACTTGAATGCTCTGCTTATGCTTTCACCTTTTTTGTCAGCAGGATTATGCCCTACCACTGACTGCCTCTCTCTTTTCCTGCAGTGTGTGGACCATCTGCCTCCATGTATTTGCCATCTCACTGAACTCTGCTTTAAAGCCATTGAGCATACCCCTGACCTCATTTTCCCTTTCCCTCTGTCTTTCCTGAATGCCCTTCATGAACTCCTTGAATTCCTTCAACCTAACGGATTCCGCACTTGCTAGGTTGTCGGCAGTTTTCTTTTTTAAGTCTGTAATAAAATTCACCCTATCATTGAACGACGAAAGGATGTCTTTACTTAACCTTTTTATATCCGATGCCATGTTCATTTCATTTCCTCCATTTTAATTGTTAGTCTGATTTATCCTCTCCTCAACAGCAATCTCAATCTGTGCAGATGCAGTTACACCTCCTTTCCGAACTTCTATTTCCTCTGCCTGTTCTTTCCACCTTGTGCGAATGGTGTTCAACAGTCCCTTGAAGTCCTCTATGCGTGACCCCTGTCTTTTGGACAGAAGGCTTTGTAAGAAATCTGTCATCTCTTCATGCTCCTCTCTAAAATCCCTCAGCATTCCACTTATTTCCTCTTCCCTTTTCTTCTGTTTAGTGTAAATGTCCCGGAGCATTTCTTTAAAATCGCTTGCCCTTATTGCCCTTTTTTCTTCCAGTGCCCCTTTGAGTGCCGATACCATTCCCTTTTGTTCCTCCATGTAAGTTCTTAACATCTCCTTCACCTGTCTTTGTTTTTCTTCCTGTCCGGCAATGATGTCTTTCATCATGATGTCAAAATCTTTTTTCCTTAAAGATTCTCCTAAAGCGAGGGACTCCTTGAGCCTGATGCTCATCTCGTTTCTGTTGCTCCTGAACCCTTCAAGCATCCGATGGGTATTGTCTATGATTTCGCCTATCGCAGTGATTCTCTGCTCATATGAAGAAACAATTTCATGTGCAAACTTTTTCATGTCCTCGGCGATTCCCATAATCTACTCTCCTTTAGTCAAGGAATACTCCCGGCAGACCATGCTTTTTCAAGGACGCTCTGGCAGGAGTTTTCCGTGGCTGTTAAGCGGCTGCTGCCGTTGCAGTGAGTCCGATAGCCTCTGCGTACTTCAGGTATGTCTCTACCGAAGCCACAACCACCCTTGCCTCTACAGCCAGAAGCTCAATGCCTACCAGCGAGATTCTCACCCACGCATCGATAACCACTCCCTTGTCCAGTATCCGGTCAATGACTTCAGCCAGACTGGAAGATGCTATTGCCTTTTCTACTGCCATTTTCTTTCACCTCCTTTCATTTGGATTCTACTGACATGTAGCAACAATTATGCCGCCTCAGCCTTCACTAAAGTGCTGGAGTAACATCCATACACTAACAGGTCAATATCAAACAGGAATTCGTCAGTTGTGAGTTTTATACAAGATGCCGGAAAAAAGCAGAAGTCTGATGAAAGAAATCTACAAACTGTAAGGGCGGTTCTATAGCCTGTAAGTCTTCATCTTTGAATATAGTGTCATGCGGTCTATCCTGAGGAGCTTGGCGGCACGGGTCTTGTTATAGCCTGTCTGTGCCAGTGCCCTTTTGAGTGCTGATTTTTCCACTTCTTCAGAGACCTTTCTGACCATATCCTTAAGGGATAGACCCTCATAAAGCTTTTCACCTGAGTGAAACCTTTCGGTCCAAGAGAAATGAGGGGTAAGTGTTGCCTCCTTGATAAGGTTTGAATCCGCCATGAGCACTGCCCTCCTGATTGTATTTCTCAGTTCTCTCACATTGCCAGGCCAATGGTAGCTCAGGAGGCACTGCAATGCCGTCTCGGATATGCCTTCAACATTTTTGTTCAGTTCAGTGTTTGCCTCCTCAATTAAATGTTTGACCAGCAGGGGTATGTCATCTTTCCGCTCCCTGAGCGGTGGTAAGGTAATGTTAAACTCGTTAAGCCGATGATAGAGGTCTTCCCTGAAACTGCCCTTTTTAACTTCTTCGGAGAGGTCTTTGTTTGTAGCGGCAAACACCCGCACATCTATTTTTATCTCTTTTGTACTGCCTAGGTGCTGTACTTTTCGCTGTTGAAGCACACCGAGGAGTTTTGCCTGAAGAGGCAGTGGGAGGTTGCTTATCTCGTCCAGAAAGAGGCTTCCGCCGTTGGCTGATTCAAACCTTCCCTCCTTTTTTTCGTTGGCACCTGTAAAGGCGCCTTTTTCATAGCCAAAGAGCTCGCTTTCAACAAGGTTCTCAGGCAGTGTTCCGCAGTCCACGGTAACTAACGGCTTGTCGCATCTCAGGCTTTTTTGGTGTATCAGCCGGGTAACCAGCCCTTTACCGGTGCCGCTTTCGCCATGGAGGAACACAGTCATGTTCGTAGGTGCCACTATTTCGACCTGTTTCATGATTTCTTTTATCGCGTGGTTTTCACCATTGAAGGGCTGGGGGTCTATTTTTCCGTCAAACCTCCCTCTTAAATCCCTTGCCGTGGCAACAAGGAGCGCTTTTCTTATAGTGAGTACCAGTTCCTCGTTATTAAAAGGCTTGTTGATATAGTCAAATGCCCCTAATTTCATGGCTCGCACCGCTTCATTAACCCCTCCGTATGCCGTGAGCATGATAACACCAATGTGCCTGTCTATTTCCTTTATTTCTCTCAGGACTTCCATTCCGTTCATCCTCGGCAGTCTAATGTCCAGCAGAACTATGTCGGGCGAATAAGTCCTGAGTTTTTTAAGTGCCTTCCTGCCGTCATCTATGGCCACAGCCTCGTAACCTTCCGCCTGAAGAATGTTTGAAAGACTCCACTGTGTGTCCCTGTCGTCGTCCACTATCAGGATTTTGCTCATCGCCCAGTCCTTTCTTCCGTATGTAATGGAAGGCTGACCGTCACCTCGGTGCCATAGCCGGGTTTGCTCTCCACATAGAGACTTCCGCTGTGAAGCTCGATAATCTGCTTGGCAAGTGTTAGTCCCAGCCCTGTGCCGTCTTTTTTTGTGGTAAAAAAAGGGGTGAATATCTTTTTCAGATTGTTCTTGGGGATTCCACAGCCCGAATCCGCGAAACTTACCACAACCTCTGCGATTTTAGGGTCGTGATATGTAGTGATTGACAGCCTTCCGCCCCTGGGCACGGCGTCCATGGCATTCAGGATAAAATTCAGGAATGCCTCTTCAAGCAAGTTTTCATCCAGCAGGACCATGGGCAGTTTTCTGTGTAGTCTTTTGCTGAGTCGAATCCCCTGCTTCAAGCACCTCATCTTGACCAAATTATACGCCCTATGGACAACGCGATTTACAGAACACGGTACAAAGGCTGTCTCATGCGGCCTTGCAAGGTTGAGTAAGACATTAACGGTTCTGTTTGCCATCTCCGAGTTTTTCACTATGACCTTGAGGCTTTTCCTTACCGGTTCGTCAAGCTCGTATCTGTTAAGGCAGAACTGCGCCACTGCCTTGATGTTGCTGACAGGGTTTTTAATGTCATGGGCTATGCCTGCCTCCAGATACCTGATTCTAACCAGCCGCTCTGGATTCATCAGAGAGGTTGTGCCTTTAATGCGTTCTATTGTCTGGATGCCGTCTGCCATGGCATCAGGTGTTTTATGTTTTCCCACACGGGTACTCCTTGTTTTTAGATGCTACCATGTACCTTGACTCGTTGCAACTGATATTTGCATGGTTCTAATAAATACTATTAATAGTCGTGGACTGTATTTAAGGAGGGTCGGGAGCATACGGCATTTAATGCGGGTTTCATTCAAAAAGGAAAACTCCATAAAAGTCGTCTGCGCACGATGTAGTCAAAAAGCACCATCTCATTACAAAGACTTATCCCGATTTGGTAGAATATGAAAAATCGGGTTTATCGCCCTGAATAATTTCTTCTGACACTGATGCGAAGTATCCTTCACATAGACATGGATTCTTTTTTTTCGGCAGTTGAAGAAAGAAGACGACCTGAGCTCAAAGGCAAGCCTGTTGTCGTAGGTGGAAGTGGTGACCCATTTGCAAGGGGTGTAGTGTCCACAGCAAATTACGAGGCAAGGAAATACGGAATACATAGCGGGATGCCACTTAGAACTGCTTACAGGCTCTGCCCTCACGCAGTCTTTCTATCCGTGGATATAGAAGTGTATGCAGAGGCATCATCCATAGTTAAAAGAATCTTAAGGGAGTTCGGTCCTACGGTGGAGGATGTCGGGATTGACGAGGCATTCCTTGACATATCCGAAAGCAAAGAGCCATCCGAAGAAATCGCCAGAAGGATAAAAGAAAAAATCCTGAAAGAGACCTCCTTGACCTGTTCTATCGGCATAGGAATAAATAAGCTCATTGCAAAGATAGCTTCCGATATCCAAAAACCAGATGGACTTACCATAGTAGAGCCATCAAAAATAAATGAGTTTCTGAATCCCCTACCTGTTAGAAAGCTCTATGGCGTAGGGCCAAAGACAGAGGCATATCTTAATGGGCTTGGTATAGACACCATTGGACATCTCAGTGCCATGTCACTTGAAGAGCTCACAAAACACTTTGGCAACTCATACGGCACATACCTCCATGAGGCATCGAGAGGCATAGACGAAAGTCCTCTCATTACCGAATGGGAGCCAAGGTCGATGAGCAGGGAGCTGACATTTCAGAAAGACTCAGATAAATGGCAGACAATAGCAAAAACACTTGCAGAGCTAACACATGATGTTACAGAAGACCTAAAGTCAGCAGGATACCAGGCAAAGACAGTCACAGTCAAAATCAGATACAGCGATTTTAAGACCCAGACAAGGGCAAAGAGCCTCGATACAGCTACCGACTCCCTTGAGTCCCTAAGGAAGACCGCATTTGAGGCACTTGGAAGATTCGAGCTAAAGGGTAAAAAAATAAGACTTGTAGGCGTTAGGCTCAGTGGGCTTCAATAAAAATCCTTTTGATGAATTCTGGTAAAATACAGTTGATGCGCCTGTAGCTCAGCCTGGATAGAGCAACTGCCTTCTAAGCAGTGGGTCAGGGGTTCGAATCCCTTCAGGCGCGTTTTTCTCTTCACATTTTATTCTGACTGCTCTAAAGTGAAGTTACCCCTTCAGATAAGAATAGGTTATAATATTTAGGATGTCTCGCTGTTCGGTGGGCGTGGCTCAATGGTTAGAGCACTGGACTGTGGCTCCAGGTGTTGGGGGTTCGAGTCCCCTCGCCCACCCTTAAATTTTTAAATGCGCCTGTAGCTCAGTGGATTAGAGCAGAGGCCTCCGAAGCCTCAGGTCGCCCGTTCGAATCGGGTCAGGCGCGTAATCAGATTTGCGATAGTCAGTTAATGCATGGTAATGTAACATACATTAAGATGGGCCGTTAGCTCAGTTGGTAGAGCAGTTGACTCTTAATCAACGGGTCGCAGGTTCGAATCCTGCACGGCTCACTTACCCCTTATAAGCCTGAAATGTTTCTTGCTGAGGTCTATGCCGAAAATATCCTCTATCTTCTTTTTAAGTCTTTGTTTCATGTCCCTCGATGAAGGTTTATAATCCCTATTTGGCTCAAAGTCTTTCTGTGCCCTCAAAAGCCACTCTTTCATAATTGCAGGATGAGTGCCTCTAAATCTTCTCAAGATAGTCGGGTCGATGTCTCTGTATGAGATATTATACGGCTCCTTTCCCCAGTATTTATTGACGAGCCTGCTTTTTTCATTCATCTCATCTTCTCTTCTTACCCATCCATAGTGATACATATTTGCACCTGTGAGGGCTGAATATGGATAGCAACCCTTTTTATTACTCTGAAGCACAACAAAGAAAAGCCCATCAGGCGAATATGCTCTCAGGGTATTTCTTATAATTCTCGGTGCCCTTCTGTACCAGTGAGGGCTATCGATATATGTCCATGGGTCTGCATAAAAGTGGATATAGTCAAAAATGAGTGCCTCGACCTTTGGGTTATCGAGATGCCTTTTCATAGAGTCATAAATCCTTGAGATGTCATCCTCGTGCACAACCTCGTCTGCCTCTATGTAGAATGCCCAGTCCCCTGTGCAGTTATAGTGAGCAATTGTCTTTTGCTGTCCATAGACAAATCCCTTTGTGCTCATGTTTTCATTCCATGAGGATGTGATTATCCTGATTTTTGGGTCGCCTATGGATTCTATCAAACGGAGGGTATTATCCTCAGAAGGGCCTACATTGACAATAAACTCATCTACTATGGGAAGTATGGATTTGATTGACTCTATAGCAGGGTAGCCCAACTTTATGGCATTTCTTACGAATGTAAATCCACTTACCTTCAATCGACCTCCCCAAATACCTTACTCAGCCATTTTTCAGGGGACAGCCCTGAGTGCGGAATACGGCTTCTTAAAAACTTATATTTCAGCCTTCTTAACCCATTTAAAGCCCTGTCTGAACTTACAATCGGCATGAGCCTGCTTAATTTAAGATACAGCTTCAATTTTTCCTCTTTATATCTTAAAGCCTGCTCTTTGTCTTTGAGATATTGTGCCCAGCCAATTGTTCCAACAAGGCCTGAAGAACCAAATCTATCTGAAAGAAGAATATCTTCCAAAAACACCCTCAATGGGCCAATAAAGCCAAGCACATCATGAAAAGCAATTATTGCCCTGTCTTTAAGAAATCCCGAGAAAAGGTCAAAATCGGTCTTTGTGCCTTTATATGTGTGGTCTCCGTCTATCCATAAAAGCCTGATGTTTCTCTGCCAGTCCTTTGCAAGCTCATGTGAGAACATCTGATGAAACTCAACAACATTTTCAACACCTGTATTTTTAATATTTTTCTCAAACTCATCCCATGCTGATGCCTTACCTTTTAAATCAGGGTCTGTTATAGATGGAGAGGTCAGAGGGTCAACTGCTACAATCTTTTCCCCTTTTAATGCCTTTGCTAATATAACAGTAGATTTACCTTTAAAACTGCCTATCTCTAAGACAGAGCCTTCGGTTGTCGGGCATGCACCAAGAAGAAATAGAAATCTCATCTCCCTATCCGAAAGATAGCCCTCGATGCCCCTTGCGATATTCAGTGCATCATTGAGGGCATTATTAAAACCTTCAGGCAGTTTCATTTCTTTCTTTGTAACTCAAGGAGTTTTGCATACTTAAAAAATACTCCAACTGCCCTCGAAAGGGCAATCACAAATCCATCAAAACCATCGAGAAATCCGAGCTTCAATATATATATCTTGAGAAACATAAAAATTCCATCGATAAATGGAGTAAGAGGGTTTACTCTTTTGCCTTCTTTAAAAAGCTCTTCTGCCATGGCAGTTGTTCTGTTCTCTAAGACCCTGAGCATGTCAGAATATCTTCTGAAGCTATAATGCTCTATCGGTGTATTAAGTTTAGCAACCTTTCCTTCAGTAACCCATTTTTCATGAGTTATATTTTTAAATCTGCCGAGATTTTTTCTTACAAGTCTTACGGTCTCATCAGGCCACCAGTCGCAGTGTTTTATCCATTTTCCATGGAAAAAGTTTTTTCTCGGAAAACTATATGCATCCGAAAAGGGATTGGTCAGGATTTTTAATATTACTTCTTTTGTCTCAGACGGTATCCTTTCGTCTGCATCGATTATCAGCACCCAGTCATGTTTGCATTTGCTTACAGCACTGTTTTTCTGCGGTCCATAGCCCTTCCATTCCTCTATGAATGTTCTTGCTCCAAAGTCTTGAGCTATCTCAACCGTATTGTCAGTAGAGCCTGAGTCAACAACAACCACATCATCTGCAAAGGATACACTATTAAGACAGTCTGGAAGCATCTCCTCTTCGTTCTTTGTGATGATGGCTACTGAAAGTGGAGACTTAGACTCTTTCATCAGATGTCCCTGAAAGTCCTGTAAAAAGGGCAAACAGCATTCCTGTATGAACCTGAAGGATTTGTGTATCAGTCAGACTGCCTATGAGCAATGTAAGGGTGAAGGCAAGTATGGAAAATCCTGTAAGGGAACTGCGGTTTTGCCATCCGCTTTTAATCAGCAATGCAAATAGCCATACGAGGGTTATTATACCAGGGATGCCAAAACTTACAGCCATATAAAGAAAACTGTTATGGGGCTGGATGGGGTCTTCAGTAATAATTTTTTCAGCCAGCTGTCCGTTTATCCTCAGCTTCCTTATTTCTGACTGATACCCCCCTGTTCCAATGCCAAAGACAGGGTTTTTAAGATAAATCTTCAATGCACCTGTCCACATATAATACCTTCCTCCAATAGGTGTAAGGTCAGTGCTCTCAGTATAGGTTATTGTTCCGGTAACTGCTTCTATCAGGCGGTTCTGAGTTACAGGAGAAAGAAACAGTGCCCCTGTCATAAGTGCACTGACAATCAGGACATTCAATAGATGTCTTTTGCTCAAGATATTATACGCTACGAGGGGGCTGAGGAGGATGAATGCAAGATGACCGCTATCTGAAAACAACATGGAAAGTGCAAGGAAATTCAAGAGCATAAGACAGAGGCAGATCACCTTATCTCTTTTTTGTTTAGCCTCTTTAAAATAAAAAGAAAGAAGCAGGACGCTGAATGTAAGAAGAAGTGAAAAACTTATATGTGCCCATTTATTAAGAAGTCCTACTGAATAAGGAGGTCTCATTGGTATTGCCCCTGCAAGTTGCATTAAAAAAAGCAGGGCTGTAAATGAAACACCTCCTATGTATGCCTTCATGAGAGCATCTACCCTCAAAGAAGAAAAAGATAAAGATGCAATGGCAAAGGCAAAAAGCCAGTAATGACTTTTTCTTGCAAAGCTTAGCCCAGTTGTGACATCTTCCGTCCATAAAAGTCCTACCCACGGTAGTAACATCATGGCAATCACAGGAAGTGACCACCTCTGTTTAAGCCATGAACGGTTTTTGATAAACTTACCTGAAAAGACCCAGATAGCTAATGTGGTAAGCCCTACAATTACAGATGGTGATGTAGCAACAGGGATAAGAAAGAAAAGCCCGCAAAGGCTTAAAAACATAAGTCTTTCAGTGCTTTTTAATAATTCCATAGGGACTAAAGTATACTCCACTTTTTATTGTTTCTTCAAGTATCATGTCGTTTCTTTGAAGCGATTCCCTTGGATACGATGGATGCCAGAGGTGATAGCATATTGCCCTGAAAAGATGCTCCTTGCGTTTTATGCCGTAATTAAAAAGCCTCACGCCGAGTTCCGAGTCCTCCCTTCCCCAGCCGACGAACGCCTCGTTAAAGCCGTTTACGGCAAAGATATCGTCCCTGAAAAAGCCCATGTTACAACTCATAATGCCCTTGAGCTTTCTGTTTCTTCTTGCCGGGAAAAACGGCATGCGGAGGATATGATGGCTGTTGGATATGGAAAAACCGGCCGCAAGTTTAAGAAGCGCAGGGAGGGAATTGGCATCGCGCGCGGAAAACGCCCCGGATGCCTTCCTGCCCACGATGACCCTCTTGCCCTGCACAAAGCACCCCTTTTCGGCAAGTCTGATGTGGTCATAAACAAAGCGTCTGTCAGGGATACAATCATCATCGAGTATCACTATATATCCGCAGACCGATTTTTTTATTGCCTCGTTTCTAGTCTTTGCAGCCCTGCGCCCCTTGTCCTCATGCCACACATGAATTACAGGGAAAGATGCCTTTTCAGCAAAGCCCCTCACAACATCTTCTGTCTCTGCTCCTGAGCCATCGTCTGCAACTATGACCTCATCAGGCAGTGTTTTCTGAAAGGCAAGCCCCTCGAGAACCTTTTTAAGGTAAGAGGGGCGGTTATAAGTGGTGACTATTACCGATACCTTCAATATTTACCTTCGACAAGCTCTGCTGTAATAGAGCCGATCTTAACCTTTGATTTCAAGCGGATGGGAATCCTTTTTTCATCATCCGTAAGCCAGATTAAAATATCGCCCTCCCTCGAAAATATGCCTTCTGATTTCATCAATGGCATAATGACAATCGTATCGAATGTCCCTAATGAGGTCTTTATCTTTTCCTTTCTTAAGACAGAAACCTCGACATCCCATAGCTTTTTACTGTCAAAGATAGGCAGATATACGGATTTGCCTACCTCAAGTGGCAATTGCCTTAGATAGAAAAACCCGGACAGAGGGTCAAAAACCTTTCCTGAGATATTAAACTCCTTTTTTTCTCCGCTAAGGTGGTCAATATATGTGACCTTTCCTCCTTTATGGTCGAATATTACCTCTTTATCCCTTCTGTGTTTGCCTTCCTTCAGTTTTATGCAATAGCGAAGGGGCATTATAGAACCTGCACTTACCTTACTCTCTGTTCTGTCTTGGACACGATAAAACACAGAGACCCAGCCTGCAGAGGTGGCTTGAGATATTATGCTTATCGTATTTCCGTCTTCCTTTTTAATCTCAAGGACCGCAGTGCCTGCCTTAATCCCTGTCCATTTAAGGTCGTATTGAAGCCTTTCAGGGATGCTGAAGGCAGAGGCATTGCCAAAGAGCAAAAGAGAAAATATAGCAATAAAATAGCGATTGAGCATTTTCTATTACCTACATTCAATCTCGAAGTGCAACAGATGCGACTTCAAGGGGCGTCTTGTAGCCCAGACATTTTCTGGGCCTTGTGTTAATTAATGATGCTACCATTGCCACCTGCTCATTGGTTATTTTACCGAAGTCCGTGCCTTTA
>JACQZC010000045.1 GCA_016207905.1 Nitrospirota bacterium
AAAACCCGTAGAAGGATAGCTTAAGCTATCGCTCTGTAATATGGGAGGTGCATTTTCTTTTTCATGGTATCATTCTGATGCCGATGCTTCGGCAGAAGAATCTCGTATTCCCCTCTATTAAGAGGGGTAGGTGTGTGTTCCCCTTTTTTGTCATTCCGACTTGTTCGGAATCCTTCTCCTTGTTTCTGTCTTATTAACCCCTTGCAATAACCCATTAAAAAGAAATATTATTTAGGAGAATTGGAGGGATGAATTTTATGAAGGAGTGGACACACCCCGGAGGAAAGTTAAGAGAGCTTGGGGCAGACTCTTTGACTGATGCTGAGCTTTTAGCAATACTTATCTCTACAGGCACTAAGGGAAAATCAGCAGAAGACTTAGCTAATGAAATCCTTAAAAGATTTGGTTCATTTAAAGGAATGGCTAATCAGCCACTTGAAAAATTCCTTGAGATTAAAGGAATTGGAGATGTTAAAATCATCAGGGTTGCGTCTGCTTTTGAAATTGCAAAAAGGGTTGTTAAAGAGGTGCTAAGGGATTATAATAAGGAGTGATGAGGTTAGATGAAGAAGACTAAACTTATGGGGAAACCTATAAATATCCCTGATGTCTTACCAAAGAGACCTAAGGAATATACTGTGCAAGTCTTGCAATATAGCATGCTCGGAAATGGGATAAAAAGGTAAGGAAATCTTCTGCTAAAAGGGCAAATGAGCTTGATGGTAATACTTGGCTTCGGTATTCCATTAGTGTTTGGAATGATATTGTAAAAACAACTGAGGAGCTTAAGCTAAAGCATCCAGCAATGTTTCCAAAAGAATTGCCCAAAAGAATTATCAAATCATTTCTCACAAACGATAAGAAAAAAGTTTTAGACCCCCTTATGGGTATCGGCTCAACACTTGTGGCAGCAAAGGAATTGGGCAAGGAAGGCATTGGATTTGAGATATCCGAAGAATATGCAAAGATAGCAAAACAACGGTTAAAAGCTATGAGCCTGTTTAGCGGGGAGCACATTCCAGAAACAATTTATGTTGACGATGCAAGAAATTTAACTAAGTATTTAGAAAAAGAATCCATTGATATTTGTATAACATCTCCACCTTATTGGGATATCCTCTCGCAAAAAAGAACAGCAGACCAGAAAGCAATTAAAGACTATCATAGAAAGGATGGGAATTTAGGAGAGATACATGATTATAACGCTTTTTTAAAAGAGCTTGAACTTATTTTTGAAAAAGTTTTTACCGTCCTTAAGAAAGGTGCTTATTGCATAGTAGAGGTTATGGATATAAGGAAAAAGGATAAGTACTATCCGCTTCATATGGATATTGTGAAATTTATGCAGGAGATAGGTTTTATATTCGACGATGTGATAATTTGGGATAGAAGGAAAGAGTATAATAATCTGCGTCCATTAGGATACCCTTTCGTTTTTAGAATTAATAAGATACACGAATATGTAATGATATTTTTAAAACCCGCTAAATAAATGAGTAAACAACTAAAATGAGCCAAATTTTATCCTGTGTGGATTACATGGATAATGATGTAGCATACCTGCTCGGCATGATTATGGTTAGAGGCTCGTTCCATGTGGAAAGAGATGTAAAACGCCTGCTAATTCATTTTCCGTACCAGTTAATGGAAGTAAAGGGTCTGCCAGACAGCAAGCTTAAATTTAATCAAGAGACAGAGATACGCTTAAACCTTGATGATGTTAGAAAAAGGATTAACGAGTTGTTAGAGGTTAATGAAGGGGGATTACTAATAAATTTAAATTTAAAAAAACTCCGACAGCCTGTTGCACTGAGAAAATTCCCCGTGTCTGTATGAATTATTTTTCTTTCCTTCTTATAAAGAATTTCTCTATCTCAACTACAAAGAAAACAACCGATGAAAGGGCAAGCGTAATCGTCAGCTCGCTTAAGGTTAAAGGATAGGTCTTAAACACAGGGTTTAAAAACGGCACATATATAGTTGCCATCTGAAGGAAAAATGTCAGTATAACAGCACCAAAGAGGTATTTGTTTGAGAACAGTCCGAGCTTAAATAACGACTCTTTTTCGGACCTTATTGCCATAGCATTTCCAAGCTGTAGGAGACAGAGCACGGTAAAGACCATTGTCTGCCAGTGATAGCCTTCTCTGATTGCCCATGCCTGTGCAAAAAGCGCAATACCTGCCATCAGAAGTCCTACCCACAGAGCCTGAATGCCTAAGCCATGTGCAAATATGCTTTCCTTTGGATGTCTTGGAGGTCTTTTCATCACATCTTTCTCTACAGGCTCGGCAGAAAGGGCAAGTGCAGGCAGTCCGTCCGTTACAAGGTTTATCCAGAGTATCTGGATTGGCAAAAGTGGCATTGGAAGACCAATCAGGGGCGCAAGAAAAATTGTCCATATCTCGCCTGAGTTAGTTGTAAGAAGGTATCTTACGAATTTCCTTACATTGTCATAAATCTTTCTTCCTTCCCTTACTGCATTGACAATGGTTGCAAAGTTATCATCGAGAAGTATCATATGGCTTGCCTCTTTCGAGACATCAGTGCCTGTTACACCCATTGCGATTCCGATGTCTGCCCTTTTAAGTGCAGGTGCATCGTTGACCCCATCGCCTGTCATTGCGACAAACTGTCCTTTTGCCTGAAGTGCCTTGACTATCTTTAGTTTCTGCTCAGGCGCAACCCTTGCATAAACCTTAATATGCTCTACCTTCTCCTCGAGCTCCTCAAGCGAGAGCCTTTCAAGCAGTCTTCCTGTTATAACTGCCTTTGAGTCATCATCGAGGATTCCAAGCCTCTTAGCTATTGCCATTGCAGTGATTGGATGGTCCCCTGTAATCATCACAGGCTTTATGCCTGCTGTTTTGCATAATGTAACAGCCCTTTTTGCCTCCTCTCTCGGTGGATCCATCATGCCTACAAGTCCAAGCACAGTAAGCCCTGCCTCTATATTCTCATGGGACATATCCTTTGGAAGTGTCTTCCATCTCCTTTTTGCAATGCAAAGCACCCTTAGCCCATCGCCTGCCATTCGGTCATTTACCCTTCTTAGTTCTTCCCTGTTTATTGGCATCATGCCTTGTTCTGTTAGCACAGTGCTTGCCCTTTCAATCAATGTCTCAAAAGCACCCTTTGTAAAGGAGTAAACCGTGGTGCCATCTCCATGGAATGTGGTCATGCATTTTCTTTCAGAGTCAAATGGCAATTCAGCAAGTCTTGGGAATTCCTTTTCCAGTGTTTTCTTATCGAAGCCACTGTCTTTTGAGATAATATAAAGGGCAATCTCCGTTGGGTCGCCAATGACATTGCCATCTGCATCGACCCCTGCATCGTTACTTAATGCAAGGGCATTCATAAGCAACCCGGAGGAAGTTATATCTTCGATGCCTTCTCGGGTCATGATTAGCCTTCCTGAGGCATAAATCTCCTCCACAGTCATCTTATTCTGGGTGAGTGTGCCTGTTTTGTCAGAGCAGATATATGTCACAGAGCCAAGTGTCTCTACTGCAGGAAGTTTTCTTACGAGGGCATTCTGTTTGACTAATTTTTTTGCGCCCAATGCAAGGGATATGGTTATCACAGCAGGAAGTGCCTCTGGTATTGCGGCAACTGCCAGAGATATGGCAGTCAAAAGCATGAGCAAAGGAGGCTCTCCTCTCAGAAGACCTATTCCAAAGACAATGGCGCATATGGCTAAAACCGAGATGGCAAGTTTCTGTCCAAACACTGCAATCCTTTTCTGAAGAGGGGTTTTTACTTCTTCCTCCTCCTGAAGCATTCCTGCAATCCTGCCAAGCTCGGTATCCATTCCCGTGGCAACAACAACACCTACACCCCTTCCATAAGTAATTGCAGTGCCTCTGAATGCCATATTTTTTCTGTCCCCAAGAGGTAAAAACTCATCGTGAATAGGCTTTGTGTGCTTCTCTACAGGCACTGACTCTCCTGTAAGAGTGGCCTCCTCTACCTTCATATGATGTACCTCGATAAGTCTTATATCAGCAGGCACGATTTTCCCTGAATCCAAAACCACGATGTCCCCTGGCACGACCTGAGAGGCAGGGATGCTTTGTGGCATTCCTTCCCTTAGCACAGTTGCATAATGCCCTGCCATTTTTTTAAGTGCAGACATTGCCTTTTCAGCCCTGTACTCCTGAACAAACCCGATTACCGCATTGAGGACAACGATTACAACTATGGCTAAGGTGTCTGCAAGCTCGCCAATCAGCCCGGATATGACTGCGGCTGCAATCAGAACTGCAATCATGAAGTCCTTGAACTGCTCGAGGAACATGCCTAATGGAGTTTTTTTCTTTTTCTCCCTTAGCTCATTAGGGCCATATTCGCTGAGCCTTCTTCTGGCATCCTCTGAGGAAATGCCTGAAATGGAGGAGTTTAAACTCCGTAATATATCTTCTATGTCTTTCTGATACCAGTGCATTTTTAACCTGAATAAATAAGGCGTAAACGATATTATAAACTTTTATGAAAGGAAAAGTAATCACAGACTTTTCAACCGAATTGATTTGAGGTATTATAGTTTATGGCGGGCAATAATCCATACCCGCCTCCTGAATTTCCTGCTTCTATGAGGGAGTGCCACCAAGAAGCTCATTTGATACATATTCCTTATGCCTTGAGGTTTGTGGTATATTCAAACCGGGTTTTCGTATAGTCATAATTCTGGAGAGAAAATGGATAAGAGAATGTATGTGTTAATTTTAAATTGGGATTTTTCTCAAAAGCCAAGGCAAATCTTTGAACAATTAAGAAAATATATCGCAGGCGAATCGTGGAAAAGATACGAAAATAAAAAAGGGCTTATTCAAAAAATATGGTATTCAAATATTGAAACAGGACAATTCGGAGGTATTTATCTCTGGGAGACAAAGGAGGCAAGGGAAGAAGAAATACGGACAATGTATCGGGTGAAAGCAATGACAGGGATTGATCCAACTATTCATCAATTTGACGTAGAGGCTATACAGGAAGGACTTCATTCAATAGAGAAGTTAACTTCTATGGGATTAGCTTGGATAGAAAATAGAAACACATAACAAATCGCTCAAGAGGGACGTGGCAAAAGCCGGCGCGCCCCTTAGCTGACAAAAAATTCAATCCATTTTCTTTCGCCCCTCCCTCTCAACCCTCCTGATTGCATATTCCACACGGTTCTAAGTTTTTGGACGGGCAAATGTAACCCTTAATCTTATCACCGGGTTTAGAATGCATTACTTAATCCCATATTTTTGATGGGCAATACAATACTCTGACACTCCCGGCACAAAATCTTTAAGGTCAACGCTTTTTACAGTTCCCCTACACGGCGTGCCTCTTTTTGTTGTTGCAGGACAACGATAATCGCCGTCAACATATTTTTCCATCATGTTTTTCCACCCTTTATATCGTTGCAAAGAAACCCTGTGCATTTTTGCTCCGAACATATCAGGGTCTTTCAGATATTCAAGCACCTGATCGGTAGTTAAATCAAAAAATCCATCCACCAAATGAACGGTAAACATAATGCCCTTTCCCGATAATTCTTCAAGAATTCCCTTTTTTACCGTAAATTCGTCCTTCATTCCGGTTTTCCGTACCGGTCGGAGACGTCGAGCATCTCCCTATCAGAGACCTCGGGGAAAAACATAAGGCGTACCTTGAGCAGTTCTTCCTCCAATGCCTCTTTTAAGGACTCTTTGATTATTAACTTAAGCTCATTTTGACTCACCGTGGGCATACCCAAACCTCCTTATGCTTATTAGTATGTGTTGGTATTTTAGCATGGCTCAATAAAAAATAAACCTTTCCCATTTATGCCTTGAAGCATCTCTTCGCCCTCTATGAGTCTGTGAAGGGTCTGTCGCTCAGGAGAGTTTACACCCCTGAGGAAGTCAATCCATACGCTGGTATCCACAAGTATCATATCCTAATGCCACATTGCCTTTTCAGGAACATATTCAAAAACCTTTATTCTTTTCACTGAGTAGCTAAGCCCTGTTGCCTTGATTTCCCTTGAGGATTCATAAAGAAGCCTGAAATGCCTGAGCCCAATGCCACCCTTTAGAAAAAGCCTCGTAGAGATAAGCCTAAAGTATCTTTCCCCTAATCTCCATGAGCCAGTTTTTTCGTCAAGGTTTGCATAATCCCTATGTTTAATGCCCAGGATGCGTGCATATTTATTTAGGCTCGGAGCGAGGTTTGTGATTATCACATAGCGGACTTTGTTTCTACTTAAAACCCTCTGTGCCGATTCCTCGTCCTCGGAGAGCATGAATTCCACGGAGTCCAGAAGTCCATGGGTCTCGGCTCCAAAATTCGTTGCAACCGCAGGCCTTTTAGCTATGTTTTCAATCCAACTGCCTATACTCCATTCGGCAAGAACTCCGTATTCTGGCATTCGGTGTGGCTCGTAGTAGTAACTGGTTTCAGGCGTGTTTTTGCGTAGCCAGTCCATCACCTCTACAAACTCCTTCTGTATCTCCATAACCCTGAGAGGTCCCTTAGAATAACTAAAAGACCTTACGAGGAGAATAGAAACAACAATGAAAAATAAACCCATGAAGACATTTCTCAGAGCCCTTTTCTGCCCGCAGAGTATAGTCCTTTCCATTATCATGCCCGAAAGAAAAGCCACATTCACCGCAAGTAGGTTTTCGAATCTCAGATGAGACAGAGTCGAAAGGAAAAACACAAAGCTTGAGGTCATAAGAAATGCCATTTGAGGACGTTTCTCTCCTACTGTCAATAGCCTTCTTAGAAACCATATAATGCCCAATGGAACTGCCCAAAAAAACAGCGATAGATCCAGAGTAGGTATAATAAAGTTAAACCTTCCGTTAGGGAAAAGTATGGACTGATACTCTATGTTGTCCTCAAGCCAGATGTCGCCATGTGCCATCATTGCCCCTGACCTCAGTATCTCCGTAGAAAAGGCAGGAACTAAAACAGCCACAAGTGCAACTGGAATCAGAAACATAATGGACTCATAAATAAGGACTCTTTTTGAAAATCCAATTTTTCTCACACTGTAAGCAGAAAGAAAACCTGCACTTATGGTCAGGGATAAGATGGCATGAAAGTATGAGACCTCTCTGAAGCTTACATAACTACGAACTGCGAGAATGCCTCCCAAAGCCATCCCTAAAAAAACAATGCCCTTTATGCCAAATACAATTCCTCCCAGTCTGAGTGTCCTGCCATCTTTTGGGTCAACTACATGAAGCACTATAAGCATCATAAGCCCTATAACCCAGAACTGTGTTGCCCCCCGCCAGAGGAGAATGGACATAACCCCTGCACATCCTGCTAAAAAGGCATATAAAGGAGCTCTCCAATCCTTTACCCTAAACATCCTGATAAGAAGATAAAAATAGATTGCACCAATCAGAGGCTCGATAACATTGTTATCAGGCTGTCCAACCGTAGAATAGCAGAGATAGCCCGGCATTATGCCAAAAAACAAGGCACTAAAAATCGCTGCCCTTTTGTCCATAAACTCCCTTGCAAGTATGTATACCATAGCTATAGAAAGCATACCTATAATTGCAGGAAGGAAAACACCTACAAGCTCTACTGTCCTGGTGGATGGGCTTCCAAAGCCCACTAATTTTGCGATGAAGGCTATCATGAAGTCATAAAGTGGCGAAAGCAAATTAGGGCTTCCAACAGGATAACCTTGATAGTAATTGTGTAAAGGGATTTTCGGAAAATCATTCAGTATCAGGAAAACCCTTCTCATGTGGTCATAAGAGTCAGGACCATAAAAATAGACCCTATCAGGTGTTATGAACTCCCTGTAAGGTAGTAGACGAAGAACAAGTGGAACTGAAAAGACTATGAAATAGACAATATGCCTTGCTTTAAACCGCATCCCTTTTAATACCACATTGCCCTGTCAGGCACATGCCAGTGGATAAAGTCATACCATATGCCAATCGGAGCCTTTTCAACCCCTTTGAATCTTTTATGAAGCACAGGAAGGCTATCAGGGACAAAAAGGAATGTGTAGGGCTGTTCATCGGACAAAAGCTCATGAATTCTCCAGTAGATCCTTTTCCTTTTCTCTATGTCAAATGTCTGTCTGCCCTTAATAAGAAGCCTATCGAGCTCTTCGTTTTTATATGAGATAAAATTAAACTCCCCTTCCTTTGTCTTTGATGAATGCCATATGTCATAGAGGTCAGGGTCCCTCGAGAGTGCCCAGCCAAGGATTATAGCCTCAAATCTTTTTTTATCTATGAACTCATGAAGAAGTGCCTGCCACTCTAAGACTTTTATATTCATTTCAATGCCAACTGCCTTGAGGTTTTCCTTGATTATCTGGGCAGTCTTAAGCCTCACATCGTTTCCCTGATTTATAAGCACCGTGAATACAAATGGCTTTCCGTTTTTTTTGAGGACTCCATTATCTACCATTTGCCAGCCTGCCTCTTTAAGAAGTTTTTTTGCCTTATCGGGGTTATATTCAGGGTCTTTAACATTTGGGTTATATGCCCACGACTCAGAAGGAAATGGCCCTGTAGAGACTGTCCCAAAACCAAGGAGAACACCCTTAATAATGTCTTTTTTCTTTATTGCATGTGTTATTGCCCTTCTTACCCTTTTGTCAGAGAATCGCTCATCGAGAAGGTTATATCCAAGATATGTGTATCCGAATGAAGGGTAGAGGAACTTCTGGAAATACCTTTTGAAAAGCACAGTATCAGCCTGTAGTTTATATTGAGGCGGCGTAAGAGCCATGAAATCTATTCCTCCAAACTTAAGCTCAAGGAACATCGTTGCCGTGTCAGGTATAACACGGGCAATGTATTTATCTATCTTTGGCTTTCCCTCGAAATACTCATCAAATGAAGATAGCACAATCTTCTGACCAGTAACCCATTCCTTAAGCCTGTAAGGTCCTGTGCCTATGGGGTTTCTACTGAACTCCTCTGAAGTTATGTCTTTGCCCTCGAGGATGTGCTTTGGGATAATCCCCATTCCCCATGATTCTAAAGCAGGTGCATAGGGCTCCTCGTATATAACCTTAATGGTATATCTGTCAGACGCAGAGACGCTCTTAACGGGCCCATAGATACTGCTATAAGGGGTTGGCACCTCTGGGTTTATGACTGTGTTATATGTAAATAACACATCATCCGAGCTGAATTCAACCCCATCATGCCATTTAACTCCTTTTCTGAGGTGGAATATTATCTCAAGTCCTCCATCTTTGATTTCCCATGACTCTGCAAGGTCTCCTACGACCAATATGTCCTTGTCGTATTTTGTAAGACCATTAAAGAGAAGACCGCTTATATCGCCTGAGGCTGAATCGGATGCGAGAGGTGGAAGAAGGTTTTTTGCATCCGCAAGAAAGCCTATTGTGATAGAATTTGGAGCTTTGATTTCAGGCTCTCTGCTACAGCCTATTGAAATGATGAGTGTAGCAAGCACAAAGACCCTTATGACATTCATGGAGTAATTATAACAGACTTTTTTCATGTCAGTTTCACCCATCACCGTGAAATTGGAGAATTGTCAATGCAGTTTGTTAAAATCTAAGGCATGTTTCTACAGCAGGTAATAAACGGTCTGACATTAGGCGGGGTTTACGCCCTTATAGCTCTGGGCTATACGATGGTGTATGGCATACTTCAGCTTATTAATTTTGCCCATGGAGAAATCTACATGCTTGCCGCATATCTTGGCATCATTGTATTTGGTTTCTTTACATCAGCAGGGTTAACGGCTGTGAGTCTGCCTCTGAGCCTTATCCTTACATTTCTCATTGCCATAATACTGAGCTCGGCATACGGATTCACCGTAGAAAGGGTTGCATACAGACCATTAAGGGGCGCAGGAAGGCTGAGCCCTCTCATATCAGCCATAGGAGTCTCTATATTCCTTCAGAACTATGTGATGCTCACACAGGGTGCAACTGATAGGGTATTTCCTCAGGTCTTCTGGGCAGAGGGTTTTCAAATCCTCAAGGCAAGAATAACTTATCTTCAGACATCGATAATAATAGTATCCTGCATTATCATGATTACCCTTATGTGGTTTATACAGAGGACAAAAACTGGAAAGGCAATGAGGGCAGTTGCAGAAGACAGGACAATGGCATCTTTAGTGGGAATAAATGTTAATGCAGTAATAGCCATAACATTCATCATCGGCTCAGGACTTGCAGGAGTGGCAGGCGTGATGATTGCAATGTATTATGGACTGGTGAATTATTACATAGGTTATGTGGCAGGCATAAAGGCATTTACAGCCGCAGTCTTAGGCGGCATAGGCTCTATTCAAGGTGCAATGGCAGGAGGCATACTGCTTGGAATAGTGGAAAGCATGGGTGCTGCCTACATATCATCCGAATACAAAGATGCCTATGCCTTTATAATGCTCATAATCGTTCTCCTTATAAAACCTTCGGGGCTATTCGGAAAAACCGAAAGGGAAAAGGTATGAGAGCGTCAACCCATTTATCGATACTTATTATTGCACTCTGGGCATCTGTCCTTTTCCTTCCATTTAAAGGGCTTAAGGCATCTCTCATACTCTTTGTATCCGTCCTTATTGCAGGTCTCCTCTTGAAACCACTCAGAGAAGGCTTAAAAGGGCTTAAGTGGAAGATAAAACTGCCACCTATTCCCGTAAAATTTCTTATACCATTCATCATCGCAGGAGCTCTCGTCATCCCTCTTATATTCAGCGACTATGTGATAGATGTGGCAATACTTGCAGGGATATACATAATCCTTGCGCTTGGGCTTAATGTCGTTGTAGGCTTTGCAGGGCTTTTGAACTTGGGCTTTGCCGCATTTTATGCAATAGGAGCATACTCTTTTGCCCTAATAGGTGTGAAGTGGGGTATTGGTTTCTGGTCAGCCCTGCCTTTGTCATTGGCATTGACAACTGCATCTGGCTTTATTATGGGTGCGCCTGGACTTAGGCTAAGGGGTGATTACCTTGCCATAGTTACATTAGGCTTTGGAGAGATAACAAGGCTTGTTCTTAATAACTGGGATTCTTTTACAAATGGGCCAAATGGCATAGCAGGAATTCAAAGGCCTTATCTTATGGACATTCCCCTGACAGGGCTTGCGGGATATTATTATGTTGTCCTCATATCTGTTTTGTTTAGTGTTTTCATTATAAAAAGAGTTCATTCAAGTAGAATCGGCAGGGCATGGATTGCTATAAGAGAGGATGAAATAGCGGCAGGCTCTATGGGGATAAACACGACTGCCTATAAGCTTTATGCATTTGCCTTTGGAGCTTTCTGGGCAGGGCTTGCTGGAGCTCTGTTTTCGGCAAAGATGCAGTTCATCTCACCTGAAAGCTTTACATTTATGGAATCCGTATTCATACTCTGCATGGTCATATTAGGTGGGATGGGAAGCATTCCCGGTGTGATGCTCGGTGCAGTCATACTTGTCGTACTGCCGGAGCTTTTAAGGGAGATTCAAATCTACAGGATGCTTGCCCTCGGTGGAGGACTTGTGCTTTTAATGCTCTTCAGACCGCAGGGGATTCTTGGAGGCAAAGGTGTATCCACTTGAGCTAAGAGGACTGACTAAAAACTTTGGAGGCCTAAAAGCCCTCGAGGATGTTAGCTTTAAGGTCAGAGGCAATTCTATATTAAGCATCATAGGGCCAAATGGTGCAGGAAAGACAACCCTGTTTAACTGCCTCACAGGTCTCATTAAGCCAACCCGTGGAAATATATTCTTTAAAGGCATTGACATCACAGGCAAGCCTTCTCACAGAATCTTGAGCCTTGGCATTGCAAGGACATTCCAGAACATAAGGCTTTTCAAAGAGATGACTGTTATCGAAAATGTCATGGTCTCTGAGCATGCAAGAACAAAACAGGGCATTTTGGGCTCTATCATAAGGGACAGGACATTCAGAGGAGAAGAAAAAGCCATAAGGGAAAAGGCACTTGAGTATCTTGAACTGGTTGGCATAGAGGCTATGAAAGATGTCCCTGCTAAAAGCCTTCCTTATGGAGACCAGAGAAGATTGGAGGTTGCAAGGGCACTTGCCTCTGAGCCTGAAATTCTGCTTTTAGATGAGCCAACCGCAGGAATGAACCCTCAAGAGACAGAGGAAATGATGACCCTTATAAGAAAGCTGAAGGAACTCGGGCATACCATTGTCTTCATAGAGCATGACATGAGGGTTGTTATGGGAATATCCGAAACTATCGTTGTGCTTGACCATGGCTCACGGATTGCAGAAGGCACTCCTTCTCTTGTAAGAGAAGACCCTCTTGTGATAGAGGCATACTTAGGAAAAGAAGTTCATGCTTAGACTTAAGGATATCCATACATTTTATGGACCAATAGAGGCATTAAAGGGCATCAGCCTTGAGGTTGGAAAGGGGCAAATCGTCTGCCTCCTTGGAGGGAATGGCGCAGGGAAATCCACAGCCCTTATGACAATCTCAGGGGTTCTTAAGCCAAAGGCAGGCGAGATTTATTTTGACGAAGCCCCAATACATAAACTTCCTCCACATGAGATAGTGCAGATGGGAATAAGCCATGTGCCAGAAGGAAGGAGAATATTCCCCGGTCTTACTGTAAGGGAAAACCTTGAGATGGGTGCTTACTCTTTAAAGCCAAAGAAAAGCGAATTCACGAGGGTCTTTGAGCTCTTCCCTTTGCTTAAGGAAAGGCAGAAACAATATGGAGGCACCCTTTCAGGCGGTGAACAGCAGATGCTTGCCATAGGAAGGGCACTTATGTCAGGGCCAAGGCTTCTTCTGATGGATGAGCCGAGCCTTGGTCTTTCCCCTATACTTGTAACCCTGATATTTAAGACGATAAAGGAGATAAACAGTCAGGGGGTTACAGTTCTCCTTGTTGAGCAGAATGCAATGTCTGCTCTAAGACTCTCTGAAAAAGGCTATGTGCTGGAAGGTGGAAAGGTCGCACTCACAGGCAGAGGCGAGGAGCTAATTGAAAACGAAGAGGTAAAAAAGGCTTATTTGGGTAATAGATGAGGAGAAAGGAGTCTATATGTGCGAGTTGAATGCATATGTTTACGAAGAAGGCATTGAAAAGCTTTTCTTGGACAATGTGGAAACAGTCAGGCTCGAAGGGGAAAATGTCCTCCTAAGAAACCTCTTTGGCGAGGAAAAGGTCTTTGATGGAGTGCTTGAGGAGCTATCCCTTTCAAGACATAAGATTATCTTAAGAAAAAAATAGTGTCTGAATGGCGGATTATCGATTCAGGAGATGGAGATGCCTTCTATAACATGGCATTGGATGAGGCAATCTCTGCCTCTGTAAGGAAAGGTAATGCACCTCCTACACTCAGGTTTTATGGCTGGGCGAAACCTTCTTTAAGCATAGGATGTTTTCAGGGCACAAAAGACATCGACTCGGATTACTGCAAAGAAAAAGACATCCCAATCGTAAGAAGACCAACAGGAGGAAGGGCAATACTTCATGACAAGGAGCTTACATACAGCTTTTCTTCAAGGTCAGTCGGAGTGTTTTCAGATGGACTCAGGGATACATATAAGAAAATAAGCTCTGCATTGTCAATTGCCATGGAAAGGCTTGGAATCCAATCGGAGATGCAAGATTCTTTCTCAGGCTCCTATGCGAGAAGTCCTCTTTGTTTTCAATCAAGCTCATACGGAGAGCTATCCTTTAATGGAAGAAAGCTCATTGGCTCTGCCCAGAGAAGATGGAACGATGGTTTTCTTCAGCAAGGCTCTATCCCATATAGAATAGATTATGCCAAGATAAAGCGTATATTCCCTAACACTACACTGCACAGAAGACAAGAAATACCTCTCATCCAGTTATACAAGCCCGACAATGTAACTACCCTTAAGGATGCCATAAGGGAATCCTTTGAGATGCTCTTCGATGTAAAATTTATAAGGTCTAATCCTATTCAGAAAGAGGAGGTATCTGCTCAGGAACTTCTTTCGGAGAAGTATCTTGTCCATGAATGGAACTATCAGAGATAGAGAAATAAAATACGCATACAACTCCTAAAACCACAAGGTTCAGATAATCCTGTAGCAGAGATAGAAAAACCCGATAAGGCAGTGTCAGGATAGTGCTGACATTGGGTATAAACTTCAATGACATGCCTATGAGGAAAAACAAAAGGTTTATTAATATATAGCCTGAAAACATTATTGCATAAAACCCAAATGCAGAGGGTCGTTCCTTGAAAAACCTCCATGATGCCTTGAAAGACTGAATTGGCATTAGGGAGTTAATCGCAATCATGGCAGAGCCCTGAAAAGTCATAGCCACCGAAGCAAGTACAAGAGCTAAGCCTAAAATTCCTGTCAGGACTGCAAAAAACACCCTTAAAAAATATCCTACATCGGTTTCATAAAACTTAAAGATAGATAAAATGGCAGTTATACCGCCTCCTATTATTCCCATTACAAATAGCCCAGCTATGAAGAGCGCACTAATTATTGCTGTATAGCCCAGAAGTGGAAAGAATAGCCTTCTTCCTTGCTTGAGAAACTCGGAAAGTTTAAACTCCGTCTGAGGTGTTTTCAATGCCCTAAACATTATGCCGATAGAGCCACCAAAAACATATATCCATACCGAAAATGCAAAGAGTAGATAAATAACTATTGCAATCAGTATTGCAAGACCAATGCCGAGATACCTCCTGATAAGCTCAACCGGGTTTTCGAGAGTTCTCAGAAACTCCCTGAGCCCTGTAAGGTCTGAAATATCAAGTCCTAATGCAGAGATAGCCGCAAAGATTGGTATTCCGACAATGACAAAAAATACTATACAGTTAACCACTGACATTACGACCCGAATGACAATGAGTTGCCAGTTTCTGTGAATCAGCCTGATGCCTTCTCTTATGTATCCTTTATAGGTCATGGAGAGCATTCGTATTTTAGCAGTTTTCATCTGCCTTTGCTATCTTTGACCATGCTGAAATTTTGGGTGTAGGGGCAAAGCCCCTATAACTTAAATTTTGGGCAAGTGGCTGGGATAAAACAGGATATGTTATATTGAAATAGGAGGTATCTGAGGGCTTGAAAAGCAATATACTTCTCGTGGTATCTGCAATCTTGATTATATCCATAATCATCACCCTTAACATCTTCTTTCAAGACAATTATCAGGCCGAGATGGCAGGACAGTTCAACAAGCAACAGACCTTGCTTGCAGAGACCATTGCCAAAAACATTGCCGACACCATAAATCGGCTTAAAGACCAGACCTCTGCTATTGCCCTGCTCATAGGAGACAGACATATTTCCGATGATTCTATAGGAAAAACAATATCTGTAATTAAAGAAGACCTCGGAACCGAATTTAGGGTTTTTGATGAATTGCTCATCTTAAGATACAGTAGCGCCTCTACTTCGGTTTCTCCTTCTGAGTATCAGGCATTGAAGGACTCAAAGAGGAAAACCATAGGGGTCATGCTTATAGAGGACATTAAAGAAGGAAAACTTAAATTCGTTTCGTCGATAAATCGAGGTGGTAGATGGTCAGGTGCGCTCATGCTCGATGTTGACATAGACTCTATCAATAAAAAATTCGTGACTCCAATAACATCTGGCTCAAAGGGTTATGCATGGATGATGGACAGTAGTGGCACCCTTCTTTATCATCCGACACAGCCTGAGATGCAGGGCAAAAACCTCTACAAGGCAGATGCATCGTGTTTTGAATGTCATAAGTCATTTGAGGCTGAAAAAAGGATTCTCGAAAGCAGTGCCTCTGGTGTTCAGAGCTATATAGCGCCCTTTGGAGAGGACAAGATTCTTGCGTTTTCAAGAGTAAACATCTCCCCTGAGTCCTTCTGGATAGCATGCGTCTCCATACCTTATTCAGAGGTTACGCAAAGCATAAGGCATAGCATGAGACTTCATTCTATATTGATACTCGCCATATTCGGTGCAACTGCAATAGGCGCATCTGCAATCGTAGTGATTAATAGAAAAAGAATCAAGGCAGAGGAAAGGGCAAGGCAGGAGGTAGAGCTCGAGAGATATGCAAAGGAGCTCGAAGAGACCCTGAACAAAAAGACGATAGAACTTATAAGGGAAAGGGAAAAGGTTGCACATGCCGAAAAGTTAGCCTCCATAGGCAGACTTACAGCAGGCATTGCCCATGAAATCGGAAACCCCCTAACATCTGTGTTCTCGTTCCTTCAAATCCTTAGGGAAAAAGAAACCGAGGATTTCAAAAAGGAAAGCCTCGACACAGTCCTTTTCCACATAAACAGGATTGCAGATATAGTAAGACAGCTTTCAGGCTTAACGAAATCACCCATCTCAGAATTCAAAGAAGTATCTCTAAACGAGCTTATCACTTCCTCTTTGCATCTTATGCAGTATGACAAAAGGGCAAAGAGCATCACTACCATAAAAGAGCTTTCCCCCTCTCTGCCAGCCATCGTTACAGATGCAAACCAGCTCTCTCAGGTCTTTGTAAACCTCATTCTGAATGCAGTGGATGCAATGCCTCGAGGTGGAACGCTTACAATAAGAAGCAGGTCGGAAAACGACAATATTATAGTGGAGTTTCAAGACACAGGCACAGGCATATTAGAGGAAAACCTCGAGAAGGTCTTTGACCCATTCTTTACGACAAAGGACAAAGGAACAGGTCTTGGTCTTTCGATAAGCTATGGTATCATAAAAAGGCTCGGTGGAGACATATCAGTGGAAAGCCACATGGGAAAAGGCACAAGGTTTATCATAACCATACCGGAGAGGGCATATGGAGAAAACTAAAATCCTCATCGTAGATGACGAAAAAGACATCCTGAGGGCACTTGAGTTTCTTCTTTCAGGAGAAGGATACTCTGTAACAAAGGCACTAAGCGGCGAGGAGGCAGTTGAGCAGATTAAGAAAACAGACTTTGACATCGTGCTTACTGACCTGAAGATGGAAAAGATGGATGGCATACAGGTCCTTGAGGAGGCTAAAAGGATAAACCCGGAGACTACCGTCATACTGATGACTGCATATGCCTCCGTAGAGTCGGCAGTGGATGCAATGAAAAAGGGTGCATCGGAATACATAGTAAAGCCATTTATAAACGAGGAGATTCGGCTCACCATAAAAAGGCAGCTAGAGCAGATGACACTAAAGAGAGAAAACATAGCCCTGAGACAGGAATTGAGCCAGAGAAGAGGAAGGTGCAGGGAGTTTATCTTCAGCAGTGAGTCCATGCAAAAGGTATTTGACCTCCTCGAAAAAGTCATACCTACAAAGAGCAATGTCTTACTCCTCGGTGAGTCAGGCACAGGCAAAGGCCTTATTGCAGAAATCATTCACTGCTCGAGCCAAAGAGGAGATAAGCCTTTTATAACTATCAACTGCTCTGCCATTCCAGAGAACCTTCTTGAGTCAGAGCTTTTCGGCTACAAAAAAGGAGCATTCACAGGTGCGGTCTCGGACAAGAAAGGTCTTATACAAATGGCAGACGAAGGCACCCTGTTTTTAGACGAGATAGGGGATATGCCCCTTTCTCTTCAGGCAAAACTTCTAAAAGTGCTTGACTCAGGCGAGGCCACACCACTTGGGGACACAAAGCCAAGACACTCTGACATAAGGCTTATCTCTGCAACAAACCATGATATAGAAAAACTGGCTAAGGAAGGTAGATTCAGGGAAGACCTATTCTACAGAATCAATGTCGTTGAGATAAAACTGCCTCCTCTTAGAGAAAGGAAAGAAGACATTCCGCTTCTTGCGGATATGTTCGTCAAAAGATTCGCATCGGAAAACCATAAAAACATAAAGGCAATAGAGGAGACCGTTTTAGATGTCCTGTTAGATTACCCATGGCATGGAAATGTGAGGGAGCTTGCAAATGTCATTGAAAGGGCAGTGGTCATAACAAAGGCAAACACTATTGGCATACAAGACCTGCCTGAAAAACTGACATACAAGACAAAGGAAGAGTCCTCTTTACTTCGGGAAAAAATAAATGAGTACGAAAAACAGGTAATCCTCCATGCCTACGAGACAAACAGACACAACAAGGAGGCAACTGCCTCTTCCTTAGGGATTGACCTTGCAACACTTTATAGAAAGATGAAGAAGCTAAGCATAGAGTAATAATTGGTTAGGAAACCATGGCAAGCACACTCATCATTGCCACCGACCATATGATATCCAAAGGAAGATGAATCTCTATCGTGGAATCGAAAAGCAGTGTGGACCTTGAAGGAAATTCATCGTCTTTTATCCAGAGAAGCAGTGTAACAGGCACATTGGGAAGTGGGAGAAGCTCTATGGAGGCATCAGCCATGTTTATCGCCCTTCCGCCTAATTCCATGCCTCTTTCGATAAATGCCTGCTTTTTGGTTTCATAATTTTTAGTTAGAGTTTCAAGCGGGATATGGTGAGTGCCCCTAAAAAAGTGCTGTCCTCCTTTTAGATTCTCGGGCTTTACGAGCCTCCCTGAAACAGGGATATCTTTTGAATTTATGAGATACCATAGAAAGGAATGGCTTATGAAATATCCAAGCCCATTAAGAAGTCTCTCTCCATGCCCCTCAATCGGTCTTATCTCCTCCTTCTTAGGGTTTATGGAAAACTCCATGCCAAATGATTTTAGTATGTAAAAAGACCCTGTCTTATTGTAAGAGGCACCTGCCCTTTTGCAGACATCATCGGGATTAAGCTCAGAAAGCATTCTCCATGCCTTTTCATGTCCTGTCATGGCTTATGATAACACAGGTTCTTAGAGGGGAGGAGGGAGGGGCCTCCGGGGGAAGAGGCCCCGTTTTGGGGGGAGAAACCTATAATTCCATTTGCCGATGCGTTTTTCTAAGGAAGGTCGGCACATCGAGAGGCTCTTCAAATGGCATCGAATCAACTGGCATCTCTATGGGGAAATCAGTTAGTGTTTTAGCCAGAACCCTATCTGAGCCCTTGAGATTGATATTAGGGACAGTCCATTTCCTTGCCTCTAACTCAGGCTTCTTTTTCTCGCCCTCTGAGTCAAAGCCAGCTGCAATAATAGTGACCCTTATCTCATCTCGAATGTCCGGGTCAATGACTGCACCGAATATGATATTTGCCTCCTTGTCTGCTGAGTCATATATGATGGAAGCGGCCTCCTCTGCGTCACCGAGTGTAAGGTCAAGCCCTCCAGTTACATTTATGAGGATTCTCTTAGCTCCCTCGATGGATGAGCTTTCGAGCAGGGGGTTTGAAATGGCTTTCTTTGAGGCTTCCCGTGCCCTGCCCTCGCCCTTTCCTATGCCCATGCCCATAACAGACCTGCCTCCTTTATCCATAATCGTCTTTACATCCGCAAAATCCACATTTATGAGTCCAGTGACGACTATCAGGTCTGCTATGCCCTGAACTGCATATTTGAGGACATTGTTTGCTATGGAGAAAGATTCAAGAAGGGGTGTGCCCATTTCCACAACAAGCCTTATCCTATCGTTTGGGATAACGATGAGGGTATCCACATTCTTTGCAAGCTCCTTAATACCTTCTTCTGCATTGAGCATCCTCTGTCTGCCTTCGTAGAAAAACGGCTTAGTGACAACTCCTACTACGAGGGCACCAAGCTCTCTCGCAATGCCTGCTACAACAGGAGATGCTCCTGTGCCTGTGCCGCCACCCATGCCTGCTGTAACGAAGACCATGTCTGCGCCCTCGAGTGCCTCGGCAATCTGAAGTCTGTCTTCGATTGCAGACTGCCTGCCGATTTCTGGCTTTGAGCCTGCACCCAGCCCTCTCGTCACAGAAACACCTATCTGCACCTTCTGTGTGGCAAGAGATGTCTCAAGCACCTGTGCATCGGTATTGATTGCTATCAAATCCACTGCGCTTATATTGGAGGCAATCATGTTATTGACGACATTACCTCCTCCGCCTCCAACACCCACAACCTTGATATTTGCCTTTTTGCCTCTAACATCCTCTAACTCAAACATAAACACCTCCTCCTTAAAAAATTTTACTTGTCAACACCTTTAAAGATTCTTTTATTCCAAACATATCCCAGCCCCTCCAGATGCCTGATACCCTGTGGATCAGGCTCTCATGGATAGATGTCTTTGACTCCATGTCGATGCCATAAAGCATAAGTCCAATGGCAGTGGAATACATAGGAGAGGCAACACCCGCAGAATTGGCAGAGGGCATATTTACATCTGGCGCCGCAGAGCCCCTTACAGCAAGCCCTACGATTGCCTCTGCAACCCTGTCTATACCCGGAAGAAGGGAGGTCCCGCCTGTCAACACCGAGGAGTAAAGCATATGCTCTTTAGCCTGATGCCTGCCAGTGTCATCTGAATTTAGCGCCTCTCCTATTTCGGTCTTTATTAACGAAAACAGCTCTTCGCATCTGGGCTTTATAATCTCAGCTATATATTTTCTTGGGAGGTTTTTCCTTTGCTCTCCATTCATCCCAAATATCTCCATCTCATCTCTAAAAAGCTCTACCAATGCAGTGCCATATGTCTTTTTCAGCCTTTCTGCTTCTTTCTGCGAGACCCTCAAGCCAATGGCAATATCATTCGTAATGTGGTTTCCTCCGATAGGTATAACCGATGTATGCCTCAGCCTTTTGTCTTTGTAAATCGCAATGTCCGTTGTTCCACCGCCCATGTCTATAAGGGCAACCCCTGATTGCATCTCCTCTTCTTTAAGGACAGCCATTGAAGATGCGATTGGCTCAAGCACGATATCCACAGGTCTTATGCCTGCTTTCTCACAGCACTTCATGAGGTTTTCGATTATCGGCAGGGATGTCGTAACTATGCTAACCTTTGCCTCGAGCCTCACCCCTGACATCGAAACCGGCTGAACGATTCCCTCCTGACCATCTATGATGAAATCCGAAGGCAGGATATGAAGGACCTCTCTGTCCAAAGGCACATACACAGAAGCCGCAGAATCGATAACCTTCTGCACATCCTGCCTTGTCACTTCATTACCCTTTATGCCAACTGCACCGTAACTTTCGATACACTTTATATGACTGCCTGCAATCCCCACATATGCAGTCCTGATACTCAAACCCGAAGAGGACTCTGCCTCACTGACTGCCTTCTTTATAGAGTCCACCGTGGCATTGATATCCACCACAACACCCTTTCGGATGCCTCCTGATGGAGAAAGCCCCAGTCCGATTATCTCTGTTTGTCCGGATAAGACCCTACCTGCCACTACGCAGACCTTTGTTGTGCCTATGTCAAGACCAACTATGTATTTGCCTTTCACTCGATAACCTCTTTCAAAGGCTTAACCACAACCCTGTTTGCAAACCTAAGGTCTATGTAGGCAACGGTTTCCCATCTTTTCTTAATCTCGGATTCAAGCTCAAGAAACCTCGTCAGTTTTTCGTCATACTGACCATCGCCTATCCTGACGACTGTGCCGTCAAGCTCCATCACAAGGTTGTCCTTCATAGAGTCAACACCTGTTATCTTTAACTGTTTGCCGGACATGCCGATATCTGCAACTGCCTTTATAAGGGACACTGCCTCAGAAAATGTAGATGGGTTAATGCTACCTGTGTGAGAGATGACAGGCAGAAACTGGGCAGACTCTCCCTTAAGCTTATCGAGCTTTCTCCCTTCCTCATCTATAATGAAAACCTTATCTCCTGTCTCAAGAAGTGCAAATGGCTCTGCCTCTATGATTTTTATAATCAGCCTGTGGGGATATTGTTTCCTTATCTTTACCGACTTTATCCATGGAGACCTCAAGAGTCTCCCTGCAAGCACATTGCACTCTATATGCATAAGGTCCTCATTGCCCCTGAGACCCATAAGCCCCTTCATCTCTTCTTCGGAAAGATGTTTATTGCCGTAAAAGACAACCTCTTTAATTGGGAAAAACGACTGCCTATATAAAAGAAATGTGCCTACTATCAGGATGCACGATGCAGTAAGGAGACAGGATAACCTCAGTCTCAATCTCCTTCTCTGGCTGTTACGCCTTATGCTCATCCTCATGTTACTGGAGCGTCTCATCTTTTCACCTTTGATTTCTCTATAGCAGACCTCAGAATCTCCTCAACGAGCATGGGAAACGAAAGACCCCTATGGCTTGCAATCTTTGGGAGAAGACTTGTCTCTGTCATTCCGGGGATTGTGTTTACCTCAAGGACATAGGGCTTCCCAGCTCTGTCAAGCCTGAGGTCAACCCTCGTTGCGCCTTCTGAGCCCAATGCCTGATGTGCAGAAAGTGCAGTGTCCTTTGCCTTCTCGTATGAGGCATCGTCGATCTCAGGCGGGATGATATACTCTGTCATGCCTTCTGTGTATTTTGCCTCATAGCTATAAAACTCAACTAATGGTCTTACCTCAACTCCGCCAAGAACAATGTTATTCAGGATGCCTATATGAATCTCTTTTCCATCTATATATTCTTCTGCTATAGCCACACCATTAAACGAAAGTGCTGTTTCAACTGCCTCCCTGAGCTTAGTCTCATCCCTGACAATGCTAACTCCAACACTCGAACCTTCTTTCTGAGGTTTTACGACGATTGGCAGAGGTATCTCCGGGATTTTAAATGAGGTCAGTTTCTCGAATTTAGGAACTGCGAGTCCTTCCGAGATAAACATCACCTTCGATGAAAGTTTGTCCATTGCTAACGAAGAGGCTAAGACACCTGAGCCTGTATAGGGGATTTCCATAACCTCAAGGAGTCCCTGAATACAGCCATCCTCTCCAAAGCCTCCATGAAGGGCAAGAAAGGCAATCTCGATTTTTTCTCTTCCGAGAACTTTACAGATATCCCTTCCAACATCTATGGCAGATACATCATAGCCCAGATTCCTCAGGGCATTAAAGATGGCTTTGCCGCTTCTAAGAGACACCTCTCTTTCTGCCGAGATGCCTCCCATAAGAACGCCTATTCGTTTTTTAGTCAGCAGTTTCCCCTCCAATGATTTTTATCTCCGGTTTAAGGATTACACCGAATTTTTTCTTTACCTTTGATGAGACCATCTCCATGAGCCTGAGAAAATCCTCTGCATTACCGTTTCCTTTATTGATGAAGAAATTTGCATGTTTTTCGCTCACCTCGATATCTCCAGCCCTCATGCCTTTACATCCAGCCGAATCTATAAGTTTTCCAGCAGAGACACCTCGTGGATTCTTAAACACGCATCCTGCAGACCGTTTACCAATGGGTTGAATACTTTTTCTTTCTTTAAGAAAACCGTCTATCCTCTTTGAGACATCCATAGGGTCATCAGGGAGTAACCTTAGCGTAGCCCTTGTAATAAAAAAACCATGAGGCAGTTTTACGCTTCTATATCCAAATACTACATCCCTTACATCATAAAGGCTGATATTTCCTAAGGCATCCATCATCGAGATATCGATAATGACATCCTTTATCTCATAGCCGAATGCACCTGAATTGCCTGCAATTGCACCACCGAGTGTGCCTGGAATGCCCGAAAGCCCCTCGATGCCTTTGAGTCCTGTTTTCCTCGATAAAGCTACAATCTCCTGAAGCAAAAGCCCTGAATCAGCGATTATCGTAAATCTTTCGTCCTCAACCCTTAGTTCATTAAACATGCATAACGAGACGACTATGCCACGGATACCTTTGTCTTTTACAAGCACATTCGTGCCTTTCCCTATTGGAGTAATGGGTGTATCCGCATCCCTTGCAAGTCGTAGCACATGCCTGAGCGAGACGATATTTTCTGGAAATGCTAAGACATCGGCAGGACCTCCGATTCTTAAAGATGTATGTCTTTTCATTGGCTCACCAAACAAAACCCTGCCCTTAAACACATCCCTTGAAAATATCTCTTTCACTAAAGTCTCTTCCTTCTTTAAGACATTCATCTTTCCATTAGCCTCTTAAGTATCTCCTCGCCTACTTTGTAGACATCGCCTGCCCCGAGGGTTAAAAGTGTCTCTCCTAACTTAAGATGTCCTGATATATGTTCAATCATTTCCTGTCTGTCAGAGATAAATATGACGCCTTTGTGCCTTTTTTTAATCTTCTTAGAAAGTGCCTCTGATGTTATGCCCTTTATGGGTTTTTCTCCTGCAGGATAGATATCCATAAGGAAAAGTGTGTCTGCATCGTCAAAGGATTTCAGAAACTCCTCAAACAGGCTTTTTGTCCTTGTATATCTATGAGGCTGGAATATAACGGAAAGGCTTCCTTTTTTAATGGACTGTCTAAGTGCCCTTAGGGTTGCCTTTATCTCAGAGGGGTGATGCCCGTAGTCGTCATAGAGCTTAATGCCTTTAGTTTCACCTTTGAATTCAAGTCTTCTCTCGATGCCCTTAAAACCTTCTAAAGCCTCTTTTATCTTTTTAATATCTATCTGAAGCTCTAATGCCACTCCTATAGCGGCAAGGCTGTTAAGGGCATTGTGAGTGCCTGCAAGCGGAACCTGAAACCTTCCAAGATTTTTGCCCCTTAGGTGGACATTAAAGCTCACAGCCATCCCATGTATTTTTAAGGCATCTGCCCTAAGCCCTGCATCATCCGAAAAGCCGTATGTAAGTGTGCGCCTGCTCACGGATGGAATAAGCTCCCTTATATACTCGTTGTCTATGCATAAGATGGAAATGCCATAAAACGGAACCTTATCCATAAAAGAAAGGAATGCCGATTTAAGACGGTCCATTGTCTTAAAAAACTCCATATGCTCTCTGTCTATGTTTGTGACCACCGAGATAGTGGGGCTTAGCTTAAGAAACGAGCCGTCGGATTCATCAGCCTCAGCAACTATGAAGTTACCCCTGCCCAATCTTGCATTAGTTCCTAATGCATTGAGTTTTCCGCCGATAACCACAGTCGGGTCAAGCCCTGCATGGGCAAGGATGGTCGATATAAGGGATGTGGTTGTTGTCTTTCCATGTGCTCCTGCAACTAATACGGAATATTTAAGTCTTCCAATCTCAGCGAGCATCTCAGCTCTCGGTATTACGGGTATTGCCCTTTTGTTTGCCTCGATGACCTCGACATTTTCCTTTGACACAGCAGATGAGATGACAACCACATGAGCAGTCTTTATGTTTTCTTCCCTGTGCCCGATATAAATCTTTGCACCAAGTTTTCTCAGCCTCTTTGTGTTGTCGGAGTCTTTTAAATCCGAGCCAGTTACCTCATAGCCTAAGTTCAGAAGCACCTCTGCTATGCCGCTCATGCCGATTCCGCCTATTCCTATGAAATGTATCACTCTGTAGCGCTCAAACATATTCAGGACTTCTTCTTCAGGTTTATAAGGCTTAAGGCGATGTTAACGACCTTCTCTCCTGAATCCGGCATCCCCATGGCAAGGCTCTGTTTTTTCATCCCAGCCCTCAGGTCCTCGGACATATATATCTCCTTTATGTTTTGGGCAAGGACTTCGCCCCTTAACTCAACCTCCAATATCAGTCTTGAAGCCCCTGCCTCGGCGAGTTTCCTTGCATTGAACTCCTGATGTCCCCGAGCATAAGGATAGGGAATTAATATGGCAGGCTTTCCTAATGCCGTAATCTCTGCAAGCGTCGTTGCACCTGCCCTCGATATAACAAGGTCAGCAACCGAGTATGCCTCTGCCATCTGATATATGAAAGGCGTAACCATTGCAAATATGCCGCTTTTCCTGTACGCATTTCTTATACTTTCATAATCGGCATCTCCTGTCTGATGCAAAAACTGCACATTGCCCTTTATGTCAAAAAGGTAATTAAGACAGTTGACGACTGCATTGTTTATGCTTCTTGAGCCTGAGCTTCCGCCTGAGACGAATACCGTAAACATATCCTCCTTTAAAGAGAAAATCTCATATGCGGATTTCCTGTCTAAGTGAGGAGAAAGCATCTTACGCCTGATTGGGTTTCCAGTAAGACGGGTCTTTGAGATTGGAAAAAATGTAATGCTTTCGTGATAGGTGACTGCTATGGCATCCACAAACCTTCCAAGCACCCTATTAGCCATGCCTGGCACAAGGTTCTGCTCCATGATAAGGGTTGGAATGCCCAAAAGGCATGCCATTCCTACAGGCACAAAAGAGGCATATCCGCCTGTACCTATCACTATATCGGGCTTGATAGCCTTAAGAAGATCCCTCGAATAAAAAACCGCACTACACATCTTTATCAAGGACTTTATCTTTTTAACAGGCGATTTCCCCACAAAGCCCTCGGCAGGTATAAACCTGACTGGATAGCCCTCCTTGGGTATCAGCCTTGACTCTATGCCATGCTCTGTGCCTATGAAAATCACCTCTGCCTTTTCATTTCTATGTTTAAACTCCTCTGCCACTGCTATGCCGGGCAATACATGTCCGCCTGTGCCTCCGCCTGCAATCACGATTTTCACTGCACATTCCCATAGACTTTTCTTCTTGCCCGCTTAAGCTTCATAATGTCCTCTATCCCATCGAGCCTGTTGACCATTGCCTTTTCATGTCCTGCCTTCGAGACATTAAGCAGTATGCCTATTCCTGTCATGTTTACAAGCAAAGATGAGCCTCCATAACTTATAAATGGAAGGGGCAAGCCCTTTGTCGGTGCAAGCCCGGTCACTACAAAAAAGTTCATGAGTGCCTGAACCGCTATCATTATCGTCAGACCAAACGAAAGATAATATATAAACGGCTGGGTGCTGTTTTTATCCGCAATCAACACACCCCTTATAAAGAGAAATGCAAAGAGAAAAACGACGAATGCGGCAATTATGAACCCTAATTCCTCGCCCACTATAGAAAAAATGAAATCCGTATGCACCTCGGGCAAAAAGGAAAGTTTCTGTCTTCCGTTTCCAAGACCAACTCCTGTAAGACCTCCACTTCCAAGGGCAATAAAAGACTGAACGAGCTGAAATCCACTTCCCTGTGCATCCTGCCATGGGTTAAGAAAGGCAGTTATCCTTTTCAGCCTGTAAGGCTCCATGAGAAGCTTTAATACTACAGGCACTGCCATTGCAAGCAAAGCCAAAAGGTATCTCAGCCTGATGCCTGAGATGAAAAGCATAGAGACAGTCAGGATGCCGAGAGTAACGGTTGCCCCGAAATCAGGCTGTAAAAGGAACATTACCTGAAATACTGCCATTACCGAAAGAGGCACTGCAATAGAGTAAAACCTTTCTGCCTTGAACCCCGAAGAAGACATATAACTTGCAATGAAGATTACCATCGAGAGCTTAGCAAGCTCCGAGGGCTGAAAGGTCATTACTCCAAGCCTTATCCATCTGGTTGCCCTGCCTGCAGTAACACCAATGCCCGGGACAAAAACAAGGATTAAAAGAACGAAAGAAAGAACGAGAAGGGGTATGGAGAGCTTCATAAGAAGCCTTGGCTTTACCCTATATGCAAAGACCATCATAACGAGGCTCACTGCCATTGTAAGGAGATACCTCAGAAAATAGTAAAACGGTGTAAGGTTCTTTTTCTCAGGCGTTATAACGGATGTCGAGCTATACACCATAAGTGCACCAAAACCCATAAGGGCAAAGACAATAATAAGAAGCCATCTATCGAATGTCCTAAATGGTGCTATAGTCTCCACACTGCCTCCTTGAACCTCTCCCCTCTGTCCTCGAAATCCCTGAACATGTCAAAGCTTGTGCAGGCAGGCGAAAGAAGAACTACATCACCCCTGTCAGCAATCTCTTTTGAGAGCTTGACCGCAGAGCTCATGTCATTTTCAAGCATGCATGGAACAATGTCTCCTAATGCAGACCTTATCTTTTCTTTAGCCTCTCCTATGAGAACTAAAGCCTTCACCCTTTCCCTTACGAGGTCTCTCAGGGTTGTGAAATCCCCTGCCTTATCCCTTCCGCCTGCAATAAGGACGATGGGGTTCGAGAAACTCTCGAGGGATTTAAGCACAGCACCTACATTCGTGCCTTTTGAGTCATTTACGAATGTCACGCCATTTAGCTCTCTTACGAATTCAAGCCTGTGTGGAAGTCCTCGGAATTCCCTGAGTGCCTGCCTGATTGCATCGGCGTGACAGCCTGCAAGGAGAGCCATGGCAGAGCCTGCCATGGCATTCTCCAGGTTATGAACCCCTTTAATGGCGATGTCATCCAAAGACATAAGAAAACCTTTTCCAATGGGCATATCGTAGTAAATCCCGTTGCCTTTTAAGTAAACACCCTTTACTTCATGAAGCCTCGAGAAGAAAAAAACCTTTGACCTTATATCTCCTTTGAGTGCCTTCAGTGTCTCAGGGTCATCGTGCTCTCCTGTTATTGCATTTCCAATATTTCCGCCAAGGATTGTGTTTTTGCCTGCCTTTTGGAGCATAAGGTTAAGAAGCGAAGTGGTAGTGGATTTTCCATTAGTGCCTGTGACCGCATAAAACGGAATCCTCTCTCCTACAACCCGATATGCAAGCTCAAGCTCGCCTATTGTCTTTATGCCCTTTGCCCTTGCCTTCCCAAGAGGCTCTATACCCATTGGCACACCAGGGCTTACTACAATCAGGTCTATGTCATGCATATCCTCAGGATGACCACCGAGCATCTGCTTGGCAGAAGGCGAAAGCATTTTTATAAATTCCATAAGCTCTTCTTTGGATTTCTTGTCGGTAACAGTTACATCTGCACCGAGACTCAAAAGCAGGTTAGTCGCACAAACACCGCTTTTTTGAAGTCCAAAGACAAGCACCTTTTTGCCCTTCATGGTAACTCCTACATCCACCTCCATATCATCCTCACCTCACCTTTAGTGTTGCAAGACTTAAAAGGGCAAGCATAATGCCTGCTATCCAAAACCTTACTATTACCTTTGGCTCGGGCCATCCTTTAAGCTCAAAGTGGTGATGTATCGGAGCCATCTTGAAGAGCCTTTTGCCTGTTAGCTTAAAGGATGCTACCTGAAGCAAAACCGAGATGGTCTCTGCAACGAATATCCCGCCCACAAGGGCAAGCACTATCTCATGTTTTGTAATGACTGCCAGTGTGCCTAATGCACCTCCAAGCCCTAAAGAGCCTACATCGCCCATGAATATGTCAGCAGGGTATGAGTTATACCAGAGGAATCCCAATGCCGCTCCAAACATCGCACCGCAAAACACCGTTAGCTCTCCTGTGGCAGGCAGATAAAGCACCTGTAGGTAGTCTGCAAGCCCTCTATGTCCTGATATATAAACGAGCACACTGGTTGCAAGGGTTGCAATTCCCACAAGACCTATGGCAAGCCCGTCTATGCCGTCTGTAAGGTTCACTGCATTGGATGCACCAACCATAACGAACATTGCAAACGGTATGTAAAACACCCCTAAGTCGAAAAGCCATCTCTTAAAGAAAGGCACACTTAAAACAGCAGGGAACGGGTCATCGGGGTTTATATATAAGAAGATGGTTATAGCCAGAGAAAGCACTATCTGAAAGCCAAACTTATAGCATGGCCTTAACCCCTTTGGGTTTTTCTTTGCTACCTTTAGGTAATCGTCTGCAAACCCGATTGCACCGAATCCTATAAGGCTCATGAGCATCATAAGGACATAGATGTTTTCGAGATTCCCCCATAAAAGCATAGAGGTCATTATAGAGGCGATTATGACTATTCCGCCCATCGTGGGCGTGCCTGCCTTGCCCATATGAATACTTGGTCCATCGTCCCTTATCTGCTGGGTAATCTGAAGTCTCCTTAATGCCCTTACAAGCAAAGGGCAAAGGACATATGTAAGGAAAGTCGCTGTAAGGATTGCCAGTGCAGTCCTGAATGTTATGTACCTGAATACATTAAATGGAGAGTATATCTCATGAAGACTATAAAGGAGTTTATAAAGCATCTTCTATCACCCTTTCCATCTTCATTCCTCTTGAGCCTTTAACGAGAACTATGTCTTCATCCCTCATCTCGTTAAGGAGAAGGCTTTTAGCTGACTCGGAATCTTCTGCCTTTACCGAGACTCCAGAGAAACTATCCGCAGAAAGACTCATAAGAGGACCAACTGCTATTAACAAATCCACAGGCAGTCCAGACATCCATGAGCCTAATTTTCTATGGGCAGTCTCTCCATAAGGACCTAACTCAAGCATATCTCCAAGAACAGCAATCGCCCTGCCACTCCTACCCTCTTTAAGCCTTATCATCTCCTTTATTGCCTCTTCCATGGATGCAGGGTTTGCATTATATACATCGCTAAGCAGGGTTACATTAGCCATCCTCTTTATCTCAAACCTCATTGGTACTCCCTTAAAGTCCTGAAGCCCACTCTTTATATCCTCAGTGCCGATGCCAAAGATATAGCCTATAGATGAGCCTGCAAGTGCATTGTAGATATTGAAGAGCCCTCCAACCTTGAGATTCACCATAACCGAGTCTTTACCTATGTGAAGAAGAAACTTCGAGCCCCTGTCAGAGACCTCTATATCGTCTGCATATACATCCAATTCTTTGCCATGTATGCCATATCTTATGATTCTACCCTTATAGCCATTTATTCCTTCAAGGAGGAAACTGTCATCTGCATTCACCGAAACAGTGTGAACCGTCTCGAGCAGTTCACACTTTGTCTTTCTCAGTGTGTGAATATCTCCAAAGCCCTCAAGGTGTGCATGCCCTATGTTTGTGACAACCCCATAGCCGGGCGAGGCTATAGCACAAAGCTCTTTTATGTCACCCGGTGCACTTGCACCCATCTCGAGGACAACTGCATCGTGCTCAGGCTCGATGCTCGAAAGGCTAAGCGGAAGCCCAATCTGGTTATTAAGGTTTCCTGAGTTTTTAAGGACCCTGAATTTTGAGCCGAGTATTCCTGCGACAAGCTCCTTTGTGGTTGTCTTTCCATTCGTTCCAGTTATAGCAATAACAGGTATGTCCTTTTTGATTCTTAGAAAATGGGCTATGTCCTGAAGAGCCCTCAAGGTATTTCCTACGCATATCAGGGTCTTTTTCCTCTTAAAACCATTTGGAGGCTCAGAAGGCGGAATGCTTACCAGAGCACCATCTCCTTTTTTTAATGCCTCATGGAGAAAGTCATGCCCATCGAAATTATAGCCCTTCAGTGCTATGAAGAGCTCTCCATCTTTGATTGTCCTCGAATCAATGGATATGGCAGGGAACTCTTCCATTTCGCCATAAATGCGTTTGCCTCTGGTTGCCTCTAATATATCCTTAAGTATAAGTGTTGCCATCATTTCATCTTTTCCCTTATTGCCTTTTCTGCCTCCTGCCTGTCTGAAAATGGTAGCCTCTTACCTTTTGTTTCCTGATAATCCTCATGCCCTTTGCCTGCAATGATAACCGAGTCTTCTGTGCCTGCCTCCATGACTGCCTGCCGAATTGCAGAGCTTCTATCAGGAACGATGTGGTAGTTTTCTTTTGTAATCCCTGAGAGTATGTCTTTTATAATCTCCATTGGCTCTTCTGCCCTTGGGTTGTCGGATGTTATATAGACTATGTCGCTTAGCTCAGTGGCAGAGCTTCCCATAAGAGGCCTTTTGCCCCTGTCCCTTTGTCCTCCACAGCCAAACACTGTTATGACCCTTCCCCTCTGCTTCGGGGTTACATCACGGGCAGTAAGGATAAGCATCCTTAGTGCATCTTCTGTGTGGGCATAATCTACCACGCAAAGGAAATCCTGTCCCAAAGAGACTTTTTCGAACCTTCCCTTTACATTTCCCGTTTCTTTTATAGCAGTCTTTATCACATCCCATTTAATGCCCATGGATAGGGACACGGCAGTCGAGGAAAGGATGTTATACACATTCGGAATGCCAACCATTGGAGAGTTAACCCTGAAATTGCTTTCACCATGCCTTATGACAAAGGAAATGCCATCAACCGAGTTTTCGATATCCACTGCCTTCAATTCAGCAGCCTTTTGGATGCCATATGTTATTACCTTTGCCTTTGTATGCCTTATAAGCTCCTTTCCATATGGGTCATCGATATTTATTACTGCAGTTCCGTTTTTATCGAGAAGCTCTACGAAAAGTCTTTTCTTTGCCTCAAAGTACTCCTTCATTGTCCCATGGAAGTCCAGATGGTCTCTTGTGAGATTCGTAAACACAGCAACACTGAATCTCGTATAATCCACCCTTTTTAAAGATAGGGCATGCGAGGAGACCTCTGAGACCGTATGACTTAATCCAGCCTTAAGCATCTCAAAGAGGAGCGACTGAAACTCCAATGCCTCTGGTGTGGTATGGGGCGCAGGGAAAGACCTATCGCCTATGACATAATTTATTGTGCCGATAAGTCCTGTCTTTTTACCGCTCTTCTCAAGTATGGATTTAATAAGATACGAGGTAGTCGTCTTTCCATTAGTGCCTGTAATGCCTATAACAGAAAGCCTTTCTGAGGGCCTTTCGTAAAAATTATTAGAGACAAAGGCAAGTGAAGACCTTGTGTCAGGAACTTGGATAAATGGGATTGCAGACTGTTTGTTCTCGCAAATGACTGTAGATGCACCTCTTTTAATGGCATCCGGGATAAAGTCATGTCCATCGAGGTTAAGCCCTTTCAAAGCAACAAAGAGGTCTCCGGGCATGACCTTTCTTGAGTCATAGTTAATCTGCCTGATGTCTATATCGGTGTCTGCACTGATGTTAAGTGTTTCCATATCCTCGATAAGCCTTTTCAATGTCATTTCCTTATACCCTTTACGCCAACTATAAGGGTGTTTTCCTCATCTGTGTTATCAAACGGAACATTCAGATACGAAAGAGCCTTCTCAGAGATAGCCTTAAACACAGGTGCGGCAACAGTGCCTCCATAGTAGGCTCCCTTTGGCTCGAATACAACGACTATGAGTGCAATCTTGGGGTTGTCCGCAGGAACAAAGCCTACAAACGAGCTTGCATATTTTTCCCTCGAATATTTCTTCAGCTCGGTATTTAGCATCTGGGTTGTGCCTGTCTTGCCTGCAACACGGTTACCCTCTACGGTTGCAGTTACTGCAGTGCCTTCCTCTGTCACAGAGATAAGGATTTCTTTTAAAATGCTTGCAGTCTTTCTGGATATTGCCCTCTTTTCATTTTTAGATTTAGCCGAATTAAATGTATAGATAACATATCCTTCGGGGGTCCTTATCTCTGATACCACATGAGGGGTAACGAGTATGCCTCCATTGGCAATTGCCGAATAAGCCCTGAGAATCTGAATAGGCGTAGCAGAAACACCGTAGCCTATGGATACAGTGGCAGTGGAGGCATCGTCTGTGCCCTGTGTCATCCATCCTTGAGCTTCCCCAGGAAGGTCAATGCCTGTTTTTTCTCCAAAACCAAATCGTCTTGCATATTTAAGAAGTCTCTCATTGCCAAGCTTAAGACCAATCATCACAGAGCCTACATTGGAGGATTCCTGAATGACCTCCTTGAATGTAAGCACACTGTTTCTATGGACATCGCTTATAAGCCATTTGCCTACCTTTATGGAGCCATTTGAGCAGTCAAATGTAGTATTCATGGTTACAATGCCTTCATCTAATCCTGCAACTGCGGTTATGAGCTTAAATGTCGAGCCCGGCTCATAGAGGTCTGTTATTGCCCTGTTTCGCCTTTCAGAGGTGGTTGCCATCTGAGGATTGTTTGGGTCATAAGTGGGCCTGCTTGCCATGGCAAATATCTCTCCTGTGTAGGGGTCCATCATTATTGCAACTGCGTGTGAGGCGCTCCATTTCTTCACTGCAAGGTCAATCTCTTCTTCCATTATATGCTGAAGCACCTCGTCTATGGTGACAACTATGCTATTGCCCCTCACATAAGGCGGTGTGCCCTCTGAGAGTTGCCAGCCATCGGCATCCCTTAAGACCGAAATCTTGCCACCTGGCTTTTTCAATTCCTCGTCGTATTTGACCTCTATTCCCTCAAGTGCCTGATTGTCTATTCCAACCGAGCCAATGACATGGCTCAAGAGCCTGCCCCTCGGATAAAACCTCTTAAGCTCTGACATAAAGCCAATTCCCTCTATCTTGAGTGCCTTTATATTTTCTACAATCTCAGGGTCAAGTTTTCTTTTAATCCAGAGAAAACTTCTGTTGGATGCATTTGCCTTAAGCAAATCCTCATACCGTGCAGATGTAAGAACGGAAACCCTGTGTGCCTGCTCTGTAGAGAAGCATACTGCTTTGGGGTTACAGTAAAGAGAGTCTGTCTCTATGTTGACTGCAAGCTCCCTTCCACGCCTGTCGTATATGGTTCCTCTTGCTACCTCTATGTCTTTTTTCAGGGTCTGCTGTTGCCTTGCCTTCTTAGAAAGCCTTCCATGATTAATAAGCATAATGTCAGAAAGCCGTAGGACAACCAGAAAAAAGCCAAATACTATTGCTGTACTAAGGATTACCGCCCTTTTGTTCATCTAACACTTCATCCCCCCTATGTGATGCATCAGTAGTTCCCCATGTCTGCCTTTTTACATGAATAACCTTTTTCCTGTCAGGATAACCGAGCCCTGCTACTTCTATTCCCCTTACCTGTAGCACTTCCATCGAAAGGGCAGATGCCCTTTTTGCAATAAGTGTCTTAATCTCTTTCAAGGCAGACGCCCTTTCTGCTTCAAGCACTCCTATCTGATATTCGATTTGTGTGATGCTTGAACGAAGCCAGACCAATCCAAAGATGCCTGTTAAGATGAAGATAACAAGAAGGGATTTAATTAGATATGATAACATGCTTTTTTGGGCAGTGTAAATCATACCCTTTCACCTGCCCTCAGCTTTGCACTCCTTGCCGATGGATTTGCCCTTTGCTCTGTCTCATCAGGCGTAACAGGCTTTTTAGTAAGCACGCTGAGTGTCCCCTGCTCTTTGGCTGTCCTCATAAAGTTCTTAACGAGTCTGTCTTCGAGTGAGTGATAGGATATAGCAACAAGCCTTCCTTGCCTTTTAAGTATCTTAAGGCTGGCATGAAGTCCATCTTGAATCTCATTTAGTTCATTGTTGACTGCAATCCTAAGTGCCTGAAATGTCCTTGTTGCAGGATGAATCCTTCCCCTTCCATGGAAAACCTCCTCTATAATCTTAGAAAGCTCCATTGTGCTCCTAATCGGTCTTTTAAGTAGAATCCTTCTTGCTATCCTCGAGGAGAACCTTTCTTCGCCATACTCTCTAAGGATTCTCTCGATGTCCCTCTCAGGATAGGAATTCACTATATCCTCTGCCTTAAGGGATTGTGCCCTATCCATCCTCATGTCGAGGGGCTCATCCTTAAGAAAACTGAATCCCCTTCCTGAGCCTTTAATCTGAAGCATGGAGAGCCCGAAATCAAAGAGTATGCCATCTGCCAAAATGTCTCCCAAAACATCCTCAAGCTCTGAAAACCTTGCCTTTCTGAGACTGCATCTTTTGTCCATGAGCCTTTGGGATGCCACTTTTAGTGCCTCCTCGTCTCTGTCGGTTGCAATGACTCTGCCATGTGTGCCAATGTGCTTAAGAATCTCGCTTGAATGTCCTCCTCCTCCAACTGTTGCATCCACATACACACCACCCTCATAGATGTTAAGAAAATCAATCACCTGCCTGAGCATAACAGGCAGATGAACCGTTAATTTATCTTTAGAGCCCAAAATCGCTTAAGGTTGCTTCAAGGGCTTTTCTGTCAATCAGGGATGGGTCCGTGACTCCTTCCCATAACTTCTTATCCCATATCTCTATTTTTTCGATCTGTCCGACTATGACAACTTCACTGTTTACCTCTGCATCCTGTCTGTGTGCAGAAGGTATTAAAACCCTTCCCTGCTTGTCCATCTCTATCTCGACTGCCGATGCAATAACCCTTCTCATAAAAAACCTTACATGTTCGTTCATCTTAGGAAGTGCCCTTACCTTTTCCTCGAGCCTGCTCCATTCCTCAAGCGGATATATATGAAGACACTTCTCAGATGGAGAATTCGTGATATAAAGCCTTGGAGAGTAGTTGGCTGAAATTATCTCCCTAAAAGAAGAAGGCACTATGAGCCTTCCCTTTGAATCTAGAGTATAATAATACTTTCCTGAAAAAGCAGGCATCTCTTTATTTCACTCCACTTTCTACCACTTTTTACCACATAATATTATGCATCCTTGGGCTTCTTGTCAAGAGAAAAATGGGGAAATCCTTATATCCCTATATTTTGTGATTAATAATTCAAATGACTACTATCTGTAGTGTTGCCTCTTAGAAGGTATATTCCTCGCTAAGAGCGATTAATCGCATAGGACATTTCTACTTTGGCAAGAATAGGACATTTCTACTTTGGCTTGAGATTAACACAAAAAAGGATTTCCCTTGACAATCTTCTATCTACTTAATATAATTAAGAAAATTCCCATGACAAAAGCAGACATCGTAGAGATTATATTTGATAAGGTAGGGCTCTCGAAAAAAGAGGCACAGGATATTTTAGAGGTAATATTCGAGACGATAAAAAATGCTGTTACAGAGGGAGAATCAGTCAAGGTATCTAAGTTCGGAACATTCAATGTAAGGAAGAAGCAGTCAAGGAGGGGCAGGAATCCTCAGACAGGCGAGGAACTGGAAATAACCCCAAGAAGGGTGCTTACATTTAAGGCAAGTAACCAGCTAAAGGAGATTATAGGAAAATAATATGCAGAAGCCTCATGCTAAAACCATCGCACCGAACAATCCTCTGCCTGATAAGCTGTTTTATAAGATAGGCGAGGTATCGAGGATTACGGCGGTTGAGCCTTATGTGCTTAGATACTGGGAGTCCGAGTTTCCTTTTTTGAGACCAAGGAAAAGCAAATCAGGTCAAAGGGTATATATAAAGAAAGACCTCGAGACAATCCTCGAGATAAAGAAACTTCTTTATTCCGAAAGGTATACAATCGAGGGTGTAAGGAAAAGATTTAGAGATTTAACCCCTGAACTCACGGCTCTGCCCCAGGTGACTTCATTGGCTTCGGTAGTGTTAGAAGGCTCAGTGAGTGCCTCTTTAGATGCCATCGAACAGATAAAGCAGAAGCTCAGAAACATCATCAGTCATCTCGTTTAGCTCGGGGCGTAGCGCAGCCTGGTAGCGCACTCGCTTGGGGTGCGAGTGGTCGGCAGTTCAAATCTGCTCGCCCCGATGAGCTAACTAACCGGATGAGTCAGATGTAGTCAAAAAGAACCATTGTCTTTCGGTCTACTTAGGAGGCAATTTTGCAGGCTCTACAGGTGCTGTCTTTTCCTTGACAGCAGGTGACTCTTTTATGATGGTTTCTTTTCTCACGGATGCAATTGCCAAAAACAAGGATGTCAGCATGAAAACAACTGCAACGATTGTGGTCAGCTTACTGAGGAATGTAGCCGCTCCTCTTCCTCCAAAAAGCGTCTGGCTTGAGCCTCCAAATGCAGCGCCAAGCTCTGCGCCCTTTCCACCTTGTATCAGCACTACGAATATCAGAAAGAAACTTACAAGGACATGTATTATCAAAAGCAGGGTTACCATTTATCCTCCTTTAACTATTTTAGCAAAACTCTCTGCCTTTAGGCTTGCACCGCCAACCAGTGCTCCATCGACATCAGGGCATGACATAAGTGCATTTATATTCTCAGGAGTCACGCTTCCTCCATAAAGTATTCTCAACTTATCTGCCACAGAGCCATACATATCCTTTATCTCGGACCTTATATATTTATGAGCCTCCTCTGCCTGCTCTTCAGTTGCTGTAACCCCGGTTCCTATAGCCCATACAGGCTCATAGGCAATAACTATGTCTTTAATCTCACTTATGCCCTTAAGCCCTCCATGAACCTGTGACCTGAGAACATCAAATGTCCTGCCTGCATTTCTTTCACTTAGGCTTTCTCCTATGCAGAAAATAACTCCAAGACCTTCTTTTAACGAAGCCTTTATCTTCTTATTGACCGTCTCATCGGTTTCATTAAAATACTGTCTTCTTTCCGAATGCCCGATTATCACAAACCTGCACCCTACATCCCTGAGCATAAGAGGTGAGACCTCGCCTGTGTATGCACCTTTTTCCTCATAAAAGACATCCTGAGCCGAAAGCATCACGACTGTGCCCTTTAGCCTTTCGGAAACCCTCTCAAGGGCTGTAAAAGGAGGGGCTATTACAATATCCCTGTTGCCGACTTTCTCGATTGACCGAAGGAATTCGTTTAAGAACTCCATGGCATCAGGGAGAGTCTTATTCATTTTCCAGTTAGCCGCAATAAAAGGTCTTCGCATTTGAGTTTTAATTATACCCGAAAATGAAGCCAGAGGGCAAATCGAAAATATAATGGGTAGAGCTTATGTCCTACCAAGCCGAGCCAACTACTATATAAATAAATTTATGACGCTATTTGATAAAGTTCTAAAACTTAGCGAATTAGTGAGATAGAACAACTGTTGTTCTATTTTTAGCATCCATCTCTTTCTTTAACCCGTAAAGCAAAAACATTAGACCCTGAAAGGATGGAGGAAATACTTGAGAGAGGATATGGGATTAAAAGAAGATAATAGAATGAATTTACACAAAATGATTGGCACTACCTTCTTCCCCTTTTCTAAGGGGGATTACTGGATTTTATGATATACTTACACAATGACTCCTGAAACCATATACCTTGACAACAATGCAACTACATGCATCTCTTTAGAGGTTATCTCGGAGATGATGCCTTATATCAAGACCCTTTATGGAAATCCATCGAGCATGCACACATTTGGCTCCTCTATAAGGGAAAAGATTGAGGAGGCAAGGGAAAGGGTTGCCTATTTAATAGGCGCAGAGCCAGAAGAGATAGTCTTTACGAGCTGTGGCACTGAAAGCGACAACACAGCACTTATGAGCGCAGTGGATGCATATCCTCATAAAAAACATATAATCACCACCTCTGTAGAGCATCCTGCTGTTCTTAACTTCGTAAGCCATCTCCAGAAGACAAAAGGCTTCAGAGTGACTTACTTACCTGTTGACGGTAAGGGAAATCTGGACATGGATGAGTTCCTTAATGCCATTTCCGAAGAAACCTCGATAGTCTCTGTGATGTATGCAAACAACGAGACAGGTGTGATCTTCCCTCTCAAGGAGATAGCCGGAATAATAAGGGAGAAGTCCATGGAATATGGAAGAAAAATCCTCTTTCACACAGATGCTGTTCAGGCAGTAGGAAAGATTCCTATAAATGTAAAAGAGCTGTCTTCTCTGGACATGCTATCCATCTCCGGGCATAAGCTTCATGCACCAAAAGGTATAGGCGCACTTTATGTAAGAAAGGGCATGCGGTTTCATCCATATATAATCGGAGGACATCAGGAAAATGGAATGAGGGCAGGGACCGAAAACACTGCCTCTATAATCGGTCTTGGAAAGGCATGCGAGCTTGCAAGCGAAAGGCTTCCAGATGATGACTCCTATATCGGAAGGCTCAGGGACAAGCTTGAGTCGAGCCTTCTTGAAAGGTGCTCGCCAGCGAGGATAAATGGAGATAAGGAGAGGCGTCTGGCAAACACGACGAATATAAGCTTTGATTATGTCTCAGGCGAGGCAATACTCGTTAAGCTCAACGAGCATGGTATATGCGTGTCAACTGGCTCTGCATGCGCATCGGGCTCTGGAGAGCCAAGCCATGTGCTTAAGGCAATGTCTGTGCCTCCAGAGGCAATACACGGCTCTATAAGGTTTTCCCTCGGAAGATATAATAAAGAGGCAGAGATCGATAAGGTGGTTAAAATCCTGCCTGCAATCGTAAATGAGCTGAGGGAGATTTCGCCTCTTAGCAAATGCTGAAAGGTATCCCCGTAGCAAGCTACAGGGAATAGTCCAGTTTAAAAATAGTTTACATTTATACATGATTTCCTGTATCTTTTTATTATGATTGACCTTCACACGCATAGCATCCTTAGCGATGGAGAGCTTCTTCCATTTGAGCTTGTGGTTAGGGCAATGAATGCGGGCTATAAGGCAATTGCCATCACAGACCATGTAGATGCCTCCAATATCGATTTTTCGGTTCCAAGATTGGTTAAGGCGGTTATGAAACTAAAAGGGCTTTTCCCAATAGAGGTTATAGCAGGCGCCGAGATAACTCATGTGCCTCCACAGTTGATTAGAGAGCTTGTGAAGGAGGCGAGGGAGCTTGGTGCAGAGCTTGTAGTGGTTCACGGAGAGACCATTGTAGAGCCAGTTATACCCGGCACGAACAGGGCCGCCATAGAGGCAGGTGCTGACATAATCGCACACCCAGGGCTTATCCTTACAGAGGACATCCTATTTGCAAAGGAAAAAAAAGTCGTTCTCGAGATTACGGCAAGAAAAGGACATTGCCTTTCAAATGGGTATGTTGCAAAAGAGGCAAATAGATTCGGAGCACCTCTCGTCATAAACACGGATGCACATAGCCCCTCTGACCTCATCTCAAAGGAGACGGCAAGAAAAATCCTTCTTTCCTCTGGCATCGAAGACAACCGCATAGAGTCTGTCTTTGAGACCTCCTCTGCCCTTGTCCAAAAGGCATTAAGGAGAGGCAATGCCTAAGGCTATTAAGAAAAAGATAGAGCCTATAAAGAAAAAAGAGGACATACAAACGGTTCTCACAAAGGCAAGGGCATTTTTTACCATGGAGAAAAAATACAGGCTGATTGCCTTTTCGGTTGTTTCTCTTATAGTCCTTGTCCTTGTAGGTTTCCTCTATCTAAGGAATAAGGAGAGAAATGCAGAGGAGCTTTTCTACGAAGGGTATAAGCTTTACTATGGGCTTTATCAGAGACAACCTCAGTCTCAGGTAGAAAGACTCTCAAAGGCATTAGATAGCTTTAAGTCTGCTTATAAGGCAAAAGGCTCTGCCCTATCCCTTTATTACATAGCAAACTGCTATTACGGCCTCCAAAAATATGACGATGCCATTTCATCCCTAAGGGAGCTGAACCAGAGATTCCCTGATGACGAAAGGTTTGTGCCACTGACTTATTATAAGATGTCAATGGCAAGCTTAAAGAAAGGCAATAAGGAAGAGGCATTGAAATATTTAGAGATACTCTATAACTACAAAGGCATTGCCTATGACGACATTGCACTCATGGAGTCAGCAAATATCCTCGATGAGATGGGCAAGACTAAAGAGGCAAAGGAAAAATACGAGCAGGTCATCAAGGATTTCTCATGGTCTCCTTTATCCGAGCAAGCAAAGGCAAGGCTGAAAAAGGGTTAGTGCATTACCTGCCTGATGGCATATAGATTATCCGTCCAATCCTCAAACGGGAGCTTTTCTTAATGCCGCGGTTAAGATAAAGGATTGTGTTTATGGACACGCCTGTCTTTTTAGAGATTCCCGAAAGCGTGTCGCCCCTTTTTATTTTATAGATAGCAACCAGACACCTTTTGGATTTTTGCACATCCATGCAGTCTTTAAGAAATGCCTCTTTCGTTCCAACAGGGATTCTTAAGGTATATTCCTTTGCATCAGGAGGCGTGCAGTCTCTTACGAGTTCTGGATTAAGCTCATCCAACTCATCCAGAGATGTGTTTGTGCATCTTGCAACATCCAAAAGCTCCAAGGCGCCTCTGACAGTGACCTCCTCATAAATAAAAGGCTCCTCGTAGCTTACATCTTCGAACCCATATTCTTCGGGGTTTTCCGCAATGGTTTTTGCCGCAATAAACTTTGGCACATAGTGTTTTGTCTCGGGCTTTATGTATTTTGTTGGAAGGAGCATCCAGTAATCGTCCGCATTTGTTCTTCTGAGCGCTCTTTGGATTTTTCCCTCGCCTGCATTGTATGCGGCCATGGCAAGACTCCATGAGCCGAACCTTTCGTAGAGGTCGCTCAGGTAGTCTGCGGCTGCCTCTGTAGATTTCACAGGGTCTCTTCTTTCGTCCACCCACCAGTTTATCTTAAGCCCATAGAGTCTTGCAGTGGACTCTATGAACTGCCATGGCCCAACTGCCTTCATTCTGGATTTTGCACGCAGGTTAAAACCACTCTCTACAAGTGGAAGAAAGGCAAGTTCCTCAGGCATGTCTTTTCCCTTGAGAATCTCGCGCATCAAACCTATATATCTGCCTGACCTCTGAAGATATAAATGAAATCTCTGTTTTATGGTCTCTGAAAAATGTGTTAGCTCCCTCTGCACTACCTCAAGCTCAAGTGCGTTTAGACCATAAGAGACGAGATTTAAAGGGTCAACGATGTCTGCCTGGACCTGCTCTGTGGTCTCAACGGACTCAGCTACGACCTCAACAGAGATCTGCTCCTCTGAAAAAGAAACCGAGTAAGAGGAAATTATATAAATGGCTAAGATGAAGATTATAAAAAAAAGCCTTCTTTGAAAGTTCAAATTCAACCTCCCTAACCTAAAGTTTTTTCATTATTTGTGCCATCTCTATTGCAGTGAGTGCAGAATCCCAGCCCTTATTTCCGCTTTTTGTGCCTGCCCTTTCAACTGCCTGCTCTATGGTGTCAGATGTTATGATTCCAAATGCAATTGGCACACCAGTCTCTATCGAGGCAGAGGCAATGCCCTTTGAGACCTCCGAGGCAATGTATTCAAAATGAGGTGTGGCACCCCTTATCACAGTGCCAAGACAGATGATGGAGTTATAACTGCCTTTTTCAGCCATCTTCTTTGCTATAAGCGGTATCTCAAACGACCCTGGCACCTTGACAACATCTATGTCTTCTTCCTTTGCACCATGCCTCAAAAGGGCATCTACTGCTCCATCGAGGAGTTTAGAAGTGATGAACTCATTGAACCTGCTTACAACTATTCCAAACCTAAGGCCCTTTGCAATCAGCTCACCCTGTAGTGTCTTCATAAGACCTCCATGTTTTAATAGCACTTAAATTTTATACGATTTCATTTTAAAAAACAAGAAAAATCTGAGATTGTTTTATCAGCCTATCTTTTCCTATCCCTTCCTCTCAAAGAACCTTGCACCTAAAAGCACAAATGCGGTGGATAAAAAGGCTATGACCGAAATATCGGCAATAAGAGGGAAATCAGGTCCCATAGGGCCTGTCTCAAGAGGGCTCACTATATGCTTCAGTGCATCTATGCCATAGGTAAGAGGGTTGACCATTGCCACAAGCCTTAAAACCTCTGGCAGAAGCTTTATAGGATACATTGCTCCTGAAAGGAAAAACATAGGCATTACTATGAAGTTCATTATAACGCTAAAACTCTCATAGGACTCATAAAAAGTAGCAAGCACGATTCCAAATGCCGAGATGCAAAAAGAAACCATCACACATATAAGAGCCACCTCTACGACCTCGAATATCCCAAGCCTTAAGCCGATAAGGGGGAAAAATAAAAGTATGATTAATGCCTGAATGGATGAGACAATCGTTCCAGATAATGCCTTGCCCAAGACTATCGAGAGTCTTGAGATTGGTGCTACTAAAATCTCCTTCATGAAACCAAATTCCTTGTCCCATATGATTGATATGGAGGAGAATATAGAGGCAAAAAGCATTGTCATGCCCAGGATTCCAGGAAACATGAACTGGGTGTAAGAGACACCCTCGACTGGTCTTACAAGCCTGCTTAAGCCTGCTCCAACGAGGAAAAGCCACACAAGGGGTCTTGCCAATGTCGAGATGAGCCTGCTTCTTTCCCTTATGAATTTCTTGAATTCCCTTGCAACTATCACATAGACTGCATTAAATTTCATATCTCAGTGCCTTCTCCTATATGCCCTTACCTCTTCCTTTATAGTGCTTGCCTCTGTTACCTCCTCCTCCCTTATTGCCCTTCCTGTGAGCTTAAGGAAAACATCATTCAGCGTTGGCCTTTCGAGCCTGACCGAAATAACCATATCCGAAAGCCCCCTTATAAGCTCAGGGATGCAGGAATCTCCTCTAAGCGTTGTGATATAAAGCTCTCCGCCTTTTATCGCTGCATCGAGGTCAAATAGCCTTTTAATCTCTTCCTTAGCCTTCTCGTTATCGGTTGTCCTTAGATATATAACATCTCCTGAGACCATTTTTTTTAGCTCATCAGGCGAGCCACTTGCAATGATTTTCCCGTTGTCGATTATTGCGATTCTCCGACAGACCTCTGCCTCCTCCATGTAATGGGTTGTCATGAATACAGTAACATTATGTTTCATTGGAAGCTCAACTATATACTCCCAGAGATTAGCCCTGCTTTGAGGGTCTAAGCCCAGTGTTGGCTCATCGAGGAATAAGACCTTTGGCTTGTGTATAAGGCTTCTGGCAACCTCGAGCCTTCTTTTCATACCACCTGAGTATTTCTTAACGAGGTCGTCTTTTCTATCGTAAAGCCCGACAAAACTTAATGCATCGTAAACCCTTCCTTTAATCTCGGTTTTTTTTACATCATAAAGATACGCATGAAAAGAAAGGTTCTCATAAGCAGTGAGGTCTTTATCCAGCGTTGTGTCCTGAAACACGATGCCTATGGATTTTCTAACCTCTGCAGGCTCTTTCATACAGTCATGACCATTTATGGATGCCCTGCCCAAGGTAGGCGAAAGGAGTGTGCAAAGGACATTTATAGTAGTTGTTTTACCTGCTCCATTTGGTCCAAGAAAACCAAATATTGTGCCCTCTTCTACATCAAAGGATATATCGTTTACCGCAGTGATATTTCCGAATTTTTTGGTAAGCCTTTCTACGCTGATGATTGCCATTAGCTCCTATTTATCGGGGGTTATAGAGACTTTATTGTCCGGGCTTGCAACTGGCTGTCCATAATAAAAACTATACCTGCGGAGGACTTTAACCTTTGGAATCACTGCCCTATTAAGTTCATAGGCATCAGGCAAAAGTAGGTTTATTGCTGCCTCCTTTATCCTTATCCTTCCATTTTTTGAAAGCAGGTATCTGCCCCATTTATTATTTAGATTTTCAGGGGACACCTGAGTTATCTCAGCTACATAATATACATTATCATAGTCAAAAGACATTATTAAGTCTCCATAGAACTGGTCAAGACACTTGCCAACATATCCGCCTCCAAGAAGAACCGTCTTTATCTCAAGCTCCTTGAGAAATTCCATAAGCATTCCCATATCATCCTTTGATATACGACCCGCCTCATACGACACGGATTCCAGATAAATCACCGATTCCGACATGTTCGTTATCTCGTTTATATACCTTGAATATTCATCCCTGCCCTCTACATATCCGTAAGAGAGATGCTCCCTATATCCGCCGGGTATGATTAAAAGGATTAGCCTTTTCTCTGTTGAGAAAAGCTCAAGAAAATCCCTGAGCATCCTTTCCTGCTCCTTGAGTATTTCGAGGCTCATGTCATAGATGGTAAACCTGTCATAAAACCTTTCGACGATGTTTTTCTCTGGATATGACTTTTTATCCCAGAAAGAGGAGAGTTTCATATCCGTGTGAAAAAATGTATAGAAGGCAGGATGAACGATAATATAAATTCCACTGCCATTAAGGAATCTCTTATAAGATTTATACTCTTCCTTTGGTATGTCATTGAGCCTTTTTATCTTGAGAGAGTCATATGCCTCCTTAAGCCATTCAGGGGACTTCTCGATGGTCTTATTCCTTCTGTTAATCTCTGCTACTACCTGGCTGACCCTCAGGACCTCCTTTTTATTTTTTACAAACTTTGGGTTCAGGGAAATCCACAGGTCATCCATACGCTTTTGAGCGCACCCCAATGACAAAGCCATAGCGGCTGTCAAACACATATTTATAAATCTCGGATTTAAAATTTTAAATCTCACCTATTACCTCGAATAACTTCAGTCTGTAAGAATCCTGAGAATCTCCCTGTATCGCTCTCTTGTCTTTTCGATTATATGTTCTGGAAGAGGAGGACCTGGAGGCATCTGGTTCCAGTCGAGGGTAAGAAGATAATCCCTTATAATCTGCTTGTCAAAACTGTCCTGCCCCCTGCCTATCCGATAATCCTTCATCGACCAAAACCTCGATGAATCAGGCGTAAGAAGCTCGTCAATAAGTATGACTTTTCCATCGATGGTGCCAAACTCCATTTTTGTGTCGGCAATTATTATACCTTTTTGTTCTGCTATATCGCATGCCCTTTTATATACCCTGCGGCTTATGTCCATCAGGGTTTCTGCTATGTCAGTGCCAACGATTTCCTTTGTTTTCTCAAATGATATATTTATATCATGCCCCTCCTCTGCCTTTGTGCTTGGAGTAAAAAGAGACATTGGAAGCCTCGAGGACTCAAGAAGCCCTTGAGGAAGTTTTATTCCGCATAGAGTTCCATCGGACTTATAGGACCTCCAGCCCGAACCCGAAAGATAGCCCCTTACAATGCACTCGATAGGTATGACCTTTGCCTTTTTGACGAGGAGGCTTCTGCCTTCGAGCATATGCCTGTATTTATGAAGCTCCTCTGGAAACTCGGAAATCTCGGTAGAGACAATATGGTTTTGGGCAATGTCTTCCATCTGTCTAAACCAGAAGACCGATATTGCGGTAAGAACCCTTCCTTTGTCAGGGATTCCATTTGGCAAAACCACATCGAATGCAGAGACCCTGTCTGTGACAACAAGGAGGAGGTTTTCTCCGAGGTCGTAGATGTCCCTTACCTTTCCTCTCCGTGGCTCACCGATGTCAGGCATCTCTGTCTTAAGGATGACTTCAGACATAATGTTCTATTATAACAAAAGGCAATAAGCAATCAGGCTTAAAATGTATGTCCTATGCTGAAATGAATCTCGGAAGTGCTCTCTCCTGGCTCTCTATCAATCTTATATCCATAGTCTAATCTTAGTGGTCCAACAGGCGTAATGTATCTCAAGCCAATGCCTGTTGTGTATTTGAGCTTGTCTAACTGCACATCATCCAGTTCGGGCCACACGTTTCCTGCGTCGAGGAAACCCACGAAGCTCCAGCCTCTTCCAACATACGCCCTGAGTTCGAGGTTTCCTAATGTAAAGGCACTGCCTCCTGTTGGAGTGCCAACTGTGCTTTTTGGTCCCAGGTCATCCTGAGCGTATCCCCTTACAGTGCTTCTTCCACCTAAAAAGAATCTTTCTATGAGAGGAAGCTCCTTTGTCCTTCCAAAGCCCTTTGCAGTTCCACCCTTTAGAGACACTGCCGATACAAGCCATTTTGTCAGCCTCTTATAGGTGCTTACATGCACAATCAGCTTTACAAAGTCGGTCTCGGAAAACAGAAACTCCGAAGATGCTATCTTCAGGGACACGCCTGCAAACATGCCTCTTCTTGGGTCAAAGGCATTGTCCCTTGTGTCGTAAACCACACCTGGCATTATACTGCTTATAGATAAAGTGCCTGTGTCTTCTTTTGTGAGGATTACATCAGGCAGGACATCGAATGTCTTGGCTATGGAAAACTCATAGAATATATCAGCCTTTGCCCATCTGCCAATTCTCTTTTCGGTGCCTACGCTTACTGCATGCCTTTTGATTCTGTATCGGGTCTGTCCTGTATCTATATTTTTTTCCTTTTTTTGTTCCGTGAGAAACAATGCCCTCAGGGGAATTCGCCTGCCTAAAAACCATGGCTCATAATAATTCAGTATATGTCTGCTTTCGAGTGTGCTGAGTTCGGCCCTCAAGCTGACCTGTCTGTTCATTCCAAAAAGGTTCCTGTAGCTTATATCCACAAACCCTCTGTACCTTTCGTATTCTCCGTATCCCAGACCAAACTCCACTGCGCCTGCCTTGCCTTCTTGGACCTTTATGGCAATATCAGCCTTGTCTCCATATCTGTCCTGCACCTCTATCTTGGCATCGGTAAAGATTCCAAGCCTGTAAAGTCTCTGCCTCGATGTTCCAAACTGAGAGAAATTAAGGGGCATGCCCTCGCTATAATCCAGCTCCCTTCTTATCACCACTGTTTTGCTCCTACGGTTACCTTGAATTATGGTTTTCCCAATGAATACCTTACTGCCCTCTTCTATAGAGAATACGACCTCTGCGGTATTTTCAACAATGTTTCTTTGTATCTCGACCTTTGCATCGACAAAGCCTTCTTTGCCGTAGAGGTCTATAATCCTGAGCCTTGCATCTGCTATGTCAATCTCATTGTAAGGATCCCCCTCGCTTATAGGAATGACATCTTCAAGCTCAGCCTCCGAGAAATGTTTCACACCCATCAGTCTGACAGAAGAAACCGTGACCCTGCTACCTTCGGTTATTTTTATATTAATGCTTGCAGAAGAATCCCTGATATCTACCTCAGGCTCTGCGACTTCTACATTTAGATACCCCAATGCCATATAGAACTCCTTGATTACAGCAATATCTGTTTCGAGGGCATTGGGGTTGAATAATCCTTTTTCTTTTAAGGTCATAATCTCTTTTAGCCTCTCTTTCGCGATGCTTACTGCCTCAAATCTTATCGAGCCAACCTTAACCTTTCTGCCCTCGAAAATGAAAAGATTAAGGCTTATCTCATCGTCATATCTGCTTATAACCGGTGCAACTTTTGCAAAAGGATAGCCATTTTCGTGGTAAAGCGAAAGTGTCTTTGAGACAGCCTCTTCTACAAGCTCATCCCTGAAATCTCCTGTCTCGAAAAACGGAAGGACAGCCTGAATCGCCCTCGCCTTTACTTTCTCGTTGCCCTGAATATTAACCATGAGCCTTTTGCCTCTGAGGATTGTTAGATGAAGCGTGGTATCTTCAAAGGAATACTCAACCACAGGGTCAAGATAGCCTGATTTCCTGAGACGCAGACTCAGTGCTTCGATATCGGTCTTTAGCTTAAATTGGTCATATACATCGCCTTCTTTCAGCTCCATTAAAGACCGCATTTTTTTTTGTTCTTTTTCATTTTTTGGCATGTCTGAGATAACGATTTTTTTAATCCTAATCGGGGTTCCTTCTTTTATGCTGAGGACAAGATTAATGCTGTTTGGCTTAGCCCTTTTAATCTCCAGCAAAACCTCTACATTGGGAAACCCGGAAAATGCATATAGAGCCTTAAGTCTTTTTTGGGCTTCCTCGACCATGTCGTATCTCATGGGCATTTCTTCTTTCAGGAGAAAGTGCTTCTTTATAAATTTATCCTTGAGATATGAATTCCCCCTGACCTTTATACCCTCTATAAAATCCCTCTCTTTTACCTTTACCCTTAAAACGCCCTCCGAAGAAAGCTCGATTAAGATGTCCTCGAATATTCCCTTAAGGAACGCCCTTTTGATACCTCTTTCTAACCTTTCGGGGTCAATGACCTCTCCTTCTTTAAGGTCTAAAAGATAGACAATCTCCTCTTTCTCTATAGAGTAAATTCCCTCTACCTCTATTTGTCTTATTGGAGTTTGCGTTTCCGCAAGAAGGTTCTTTGCAGACAGTAATAGGGCAGAGACTGAAAGCAGTAAAGAGAGGGCTATCTTTGTCATTTGAACTGAAACCTGAATTTTATATCTCCTCCGACACTGCCCCTTTCATCCCTCAGCCCTACTAAAGAGACATTGCCTGCAAGGAAATACTCTAATTTGAGCACCTGCTCTTGAGCACCAACTGCAGTGGAGTAAGTGGCAAAGAGCCGCTCTCCTAAAAGTTTTTTTGTAACAGTAACCCTCGGCACAATAGAGCCTGATGATTTGGATATGTAGGGGTCTATCGTAGCCCTGTCTATGCCTGTGATGTCCTTTAACCTCTCCTCTATCACATCCTGATATTTGCCTGTAAGGAAAGATGCAGCTTCGGCTGCACCAATACTGCCTTCGAGTCCCTTCAGGTTTTCTCCAAAGTCTCCGACTGTCAACAGGCTTAAGATTTCAATCTCTCCAAGCGGTGGGTCAGAATAAAGGGACATGTGAAAGCGGTCTACCTGTCCTTCGAGGCTTAATCGGATATGGTATCCCTTTGAGAATGTCTCGGCTATTATTCCGAAAAATGGTCCTGCCCTCAGGTGCTCTGCATAATCGGCAGTTGCAGTGAGTATCTGAAATTCACTATTTCTGAAATAAACCCTTCCATCTTTAGCCTCTATCCTTCCAAATAAAAGCGGACTGCCCACTGTGCCTTTTAAAACCATATCTACTTTAAGGGATGCCCTTGCTATGTTGTTGTCAACTGTAATATTGTCCGAGCCAGAAACCCTTACGCTCAGATTCATTCTGTCAAGGTAAGGGCTTGGTTTGCCTGCCTGTTTTGTTTTTTTAGATGATATAAGCCAGCTTTTCCACTCAAAGCTCTCTCTGTACCTTGCCCTGTTTATCGTCAACTCTCCTGTAATGTCCTGTGATTGTGCCGTGCCTTTTAAAACGAGATTTCCTCCTAAGTTCACCGAAAAGTCCTTTGAGATGGAGGCAGTAATATCTTTTATCTCTGTGTCCAGATAAAGCCTTTCTATCTCAAAACCGCTTAGACTAATCATACCTTTAAGTCCAATCTCTCCTCCGCCAAACCTTGCGTGTGCCCTCTGAAAAACAATCCTTCTACCTTCTACTGTAAGATAAGCATTTATTGCAGTAAGATGTTGTGGAATGCCTTTCAAGGCAACCGTTCCGTCAGAGACAGAAAGACTGCCATTTATCACTGGATTTTCCCAGTCTCCTTCAAGCGTAAGCATAAAGTCGGAAGTGCCTCTCAGTATCGAAATCCTATTTGAAACACCCTTCAGGATCGAAAGTGGAGATTTGCCTTCAATGGAGATGTCATAGTTTCTGCCAACCTCAACTGCCCCGGCTATACTAAAAGAGGCATCTCCACTTCTCATTACGGTCTTTAAGAGAGAGACCTTTCTGTCAAAGACCTTGAGCCTTACCTCAGAGTCATTGATAATCTCTTGACCAAACATAGCCACATTCAGATACGAGAGCCCTGCATCTGCCTCGATATGGTTCTTTGTGCCTTTAAGATAAACAGAGCCCTTCATGGTTAATGCAGAATCCGCAGGCACATCCCTTAGAAATGAAAAAAGCAGAAAATCATATCTTCCGCTTCCTATATCTACCTCTGCGCTCCATGGCAGTTCCTCTGCAAGGGTTGCATTTGCCTTGATGCCGAGCATTCCATCGAGCACTTTAGCATCTAAAAAGACATCCCTTCCTTTTAGCTCTGCCTTTAGGATGCCGTCTCCTATAGCTTTCCCCTTAAAAATTCCTTCTGAAAGCCATCCCTTAAGAGACACCTGAGGGTTATCGAAGGACCCCCTGCCCTCCATGAGAAAGTTTAATGCATAGTTGACAATGATTGGCTTTCGGAGTAAATCCTTCAGATGAAGTCGGGTTGAAGATGCGGTGAAGCTAAAATCCTTGTTCCTCGAAAACCTACCCTTCAGGGATAAGGAGGACTCAGCCTGCCTGAATATTGCATTATCCACATTGAAGTCATTTAAGTCATAGCAATAACGAAATGACGCAGTGGAAATCGGAATATCGTATAGCTCTACATCTTTTAGTTGGGCAGAGCCTGAAATCAGGGGTGCTGTGCCCTTTATAGTTAAATCGGAGCTAAGACTGCCCTTTGAAGGTATATCTGTCTTTAAGACCTTTATTAGTCCTCCGAGGTCAGCCTTTTGGACTGAGACCGAAAGGTCATAGTCTGGCTCTTTTAAGTCAAACACCTTTAGGGCAGAAGGAAACATTACCTTGCCCTTTGCCGAAATCTCTCCTCCTTCGCCCAGACCAATTAATTGTCTTATCTCAAGGAGGCTTTTCCTATAAGAAAATGAGCTTACGACATTGCCTATCGCATAGTCATCCAATCTTGCCCCTGACGATATAACATCCATCTCTACGAGAGGGTCATCGAATGTTCCAGTCACCTTGCCTCCTATCTCGGCTTGACCTGTGAGTCTCTTAAAATAAGGAGACATAAGGTCAAATACATCCGAGGTTATGCCTGTGCCTGACATCTCGATAGTCTTTGAGTTTAAATTTAGTGTGCCACTGATAAGGGCATCCGACTCAGCAGTCTTGATGCTTATCTCGGAAAGGCTGAGCACTCGGTCTGTCATCTGAAAACTTCCATCCGCATACTTTATTCTGCCCAGAGGATGATTAAGGGTCTCAACCGAGACAAATGAAAACCTGCCTTTTGGATTAAAGGCATAACCCGAAGAATAAAGCTCGCCTGTCACCTTTCCAGATGGAAGCCTTAATCTGGAAACCTTGATTAATTCAATCAAAGGAGGGCTATCAACATCCCTGACCCTAACCATGACAGAGTAGGGCTTTCCTTTCGGGATGCTCATGGATGCCTCAAGTGTGCCTTTGCCATTATAAAGTCTTGCTATTCCGTTTTTAAACTTCATGCTCCCGTCTTCGTAAGAGACACTGCACTTAAGGTCATCCACCTTAACGCCAAAAAGCGTGCCTTTTTTCAATCTTGCATCTGCATTGCCTTTAATGTCATTTATATTGCCTGTGAGGTTTCCCCTAAAGCTTATTAAGCCGTCAAGAGGCTTTTTTGGTTTTTTTGCCCTTAAAAGCTCCATTAGAGTCTCAAGATAAAAATCCCCTTTCAGAGCCATATCTACAAACGGCATGGTGATGTCCTTTTGAAGTTTTATAGTGCCATTTGCGTATATCCTTCCCTCGCCTCTTCTTTTTAGTCCGAATATCTTTTTGATTGAATCCACAAGGACATTTAGCGTTACAGAGAAACTGCCTGTTTCGTCCGTATAAAAACCCGTGCTATTCATCAAAGAGCCATAAGAGGTTATCTTAAGTGCCTTGAGGTCAACGCCATCCTTTCTGAGGATGGCGTTTCCATTAGCCTCGGCTTTTATCTCAGGCCAGTTCTTAAATGTCCCTGAAAGCTCCGAGGCAGAAAAGCTCACATCAGGTGCCTCCCTTATATTTATATCTGCATTTACTCCCTTTCCTGAGGCAGTGAGCAGGTTTGCCTCATCATAAAAAGAAAACCCCGAGTCTTTAATCTCAACTGTCTTTACCCTGACCTTGACTATTCTTTTTCTGTTTGCATAGCTCTTAAGGTTTTTCAATACATCTTCTGCATCTGCCCTTGTTGTGGATACCTGAGCAGTGCCAATATAAAGCCTGCTTATCTCGAATTCGCCCCTTAGGATTCCAGAAAGCCCTATGTATGATTTTATAGTGTCTGCACTAAAAAGCCTTTTGCCCTGCTCGTTAAACATCTTTATATCCGTTACGCCGATAAAAAAAGGGAATATGTTTATATACATCTTCTGAGCAATCACCTGATTGCCTGTTGCGGTTTGAAGCTGTCGCTGGATGACCTTCTTAAGGAAATTAGAAGTATAAGGGCCCCTTAGGGCAAATGTAACCGTTCCTGCAAGGAAGAGTAAAAGCAGGATGCATATCGACTTCTTAAGTCCTAACCTTTTAAATATGCCCACCCATAGCCTCCACCATAATAGTATACATATATGAGTAAGCTAAGGGTATAAATGTCAATTATTTCTTATTCCTGAGCTTTGCCCCAAACCCCAGTTGCTTTAGGTGAAGCGCATCTGCGATGTCCTTCATGCCCAAGAAAAGTAACCAAAAGAATCGCACCCATGAAAATTTCGGTCTCTGACCACTGAAATTTTCTAAAGGGGGCTATCAAGCCAATTTAGAAATGTTGCCTTTTCTTCCTTACGGCTGTTCAATTAGCTTGAGGATGGATTCCTTAACCTTTGCAAAAATTTCGTGCTTTACCCTACCAAATGTCTTCAGGACTATTAACTTATTCAGGGCATATATCTTGTCAGCCCTTATCATGCTTGTGACCTTTAAGTTGCCTTCCTCTAAATCATCTGCAGTCAATATGACGGTAAAATCTCGAGGCTCAACATTTGAAGTAAGGGCAACTACTACAATATCTTCGTTAGCTTCATTGTATTTATCTGAGGAGATTATAACAGCAGGTCGTTTTTTCTGAGATGTCAGATTTGTAAACGGTATAGGGATAAGGACTATATCCCTTTGTTTAAGCATTGTTCCAGATAGCGTCGTCTATTGGATTGTCCCAGAATTTAAGGCTGCTTTCTGCTGCCTGCATCATCTCAAAGGATTCCTCATCAGGCAGTATGATAACCTCAACCTTTGCTCCTTCAGGAAATGGTAGCTTTGGTAAATCTATCGTGCCGTTTTCCTTAATAACAGAATGATATTTATATGCCTTCATCCTTGCCTCCTCTGTCTCTATTTTACCTTAATCCTTCTTTAAAATCACCGGGCATGCTAAAAAAAGTTAGTGCCCTCAAAAATGTACTTGTCCCTATTGTTCTCTACTATTGTTCTATTGTTCGGCTTCCATCTGCAACAAAAGAAAAATTAGAAGTGATGCTGGCATAAAAAGTTAGGGGGGAGGGAAGAACAAGTGAGCCGTTTTTTTCTTTTTTTTACCATTTCGTCCCTATTTACCATTTATTTTTACCTAACCTGTAATCTTGGGCCTTTCTTTTGCATCTATTTTGTCTTTGCGTTTACTGGTTAATTTCTTTATTGATTCTTCGGCTGGCAAATCTTCTGGCATTGTTCCACCGAGTTTTTTAATAGTGGCACGGACTTCCGCGCCTACTTTCTGATGTGTATTAATAGCACCCCTTTCATTATTTATGCTATCTCGGATAAGCTTTTCTTCGGTCTGTGTGATTCTAAACTCATTTGCAGCCAATTCGGTTCTTCCTGCACAATCAAGCAGGTCTTCCTTAGAAGGTATATTCTTTTTCTGCTTTATTTCAGCTAACCCCATTTCATAGAGACCTCTATAACCAGCACTATGAAATAAAGCGTATTTTTGAACACCAGCGTTTTGAGCGGTGCTTGTTAAACTAAGATTTGCATTTTTGACTCGTTCTCTAAGCTGAAGACGCCGTTCATCTGCTGTAAGTTTGTCATATTTTTCCTGTCGCCGAGTTTGGATAGCAAAATAGGTTTGTGCTATGCCTATTTCCGGCTTACTACTATCACCATTCATTGCAATTAGATAGCAAGCATATCTCGTGAGAAAATAGTCTCCTTTTTTTCGTTGAGCGCCACTCCCTATTAAGACCATTTTCATGGTATCAAGAAAATGGTCATTAGGGTCAATTCCTGTGCTTTCACATGCCATACGGGCTTTTTGGATTACCTTCTGAAAATTTTCCCATGAGGAGTATCCAAGAATTTGTTGAATATCACGCCCCATCCAGTATTCCCCACCGTTTTTTGTAGACTTCCTTGCATTGTCTAACTGCCTGATTATCTTATCTAAATCTTCTTCCATAACAAACCTCCAAAATTAAAGTATGGGGTAATATAGCATGCTTCAATAATTAAATGCAACATATTTTTTACTTGACACCATATTTTCCTGTATGGTATCATTTTCTAAAAAAAGAGAGGGGAATATGGGTATAAGAGCAAAGTTTGAGGAAAAGATTAAACGGAAAGAACAGGAAATACAAGAGTATGAGGGTAAAATTAGGGAAGCTAAAGCCTATCTTCAAGCTCTGCAAGATTCATTAAAACTCCTACCAAGAGAGGGGAAAAATGTTTCTATTGAAAGCATACTACGACCCGGAAGTAATATTGCCAAAACATATGAATTTCTCAAGAAAATAGGTAAGCCTCTGCATATTACTGAGATTCTAAAGGGAATTGGGAAAAGCACATCTAAGAAAGATAGAATAGCTCTTAGTGGTTCTTTGGGTTGGTATGTAAGAAGAAAAGAAATTTTTACTCGTCCTGCCCCTAATACTTTTGGATTAATAGAAAGCGGAGAAGAACCTCCCGAAGACTTTGGATTAGATAAAAAAGAAGAAAAAGAAAGTAATGTTGATATAGAACCTTTCTGAGATAAATATTATAGGAAGAAAAAATTCTTGAATAAAAAGTATGTTATTTTCTGTAGCTTCTCCGCAGATTAAAACTCCAGCACTTCACTCACAGGTTTTACACCCTGAGCCTGCTTATAGGGAGATATACTAAACTGGATGGGTATATTAACTCGCTTGGCATCTAAGATGTCCTTTATCGTATAAATCTGTATCTTGGGATAATTCTTTTTTGTTAAATTTGATTTATAAAACCCTTCTGTTGTAGCCTCTCTTATCATTGGTGTAGTAGGGTCTTCCAAAGTCAGAAGTATCCCTAAAACCGCAGATTCTCTTTTTATCACCTGGCCTAACTCTCTTATATCCTTGACAGAGACCTTTCCACTTTTAACAGATACTATAGCCTTCTTGACTTCCTTCTTATCATCCATGAAAAAGATATAACCATCTATGCCTGTATCAGCACCTTTTTTCTTATCACCATATGGTCTTGCACTAATCAATGACAAAGCCCACCACTGAAACTGATAACGGTTCTGAGAGGCAAGCTCCATTGCTCCTGAGAGGTCTTCAGGCTCACCAATGACTTTGTAGTCTTTTTTAGGTTTTAATCCGAACATATCTTTTAATCGCCACTTTATAAGGTTTATTGCAAGATGGGTTATATCAATGCCGAGCCATTTGCGGTTAAGTTTTTGTGCAACTGCATTGGCAGTTCCACAGCCACAGAATGGGTCAAGAACAATATCACCCTTATTTGAGGAAGCCTTGATGATTTTTTCTAAAAGTGCTTCTGGTTTTTGAGTCGGATAACCGAGACGCTCTTTAGCCATTGCATTTATTGTCGGTATTTTCCAAACATCGGAAGGATGTCTATGCTGTCCAGTTGACCTTGTAGCGGTGAGACTCCCAGTAGCAATTCTTCTTAAAACTTCATCACTTCTCTTTTCCATAACTTCTTTTGGTCTAAAGATATATTTATCACTTTTTGAATATCTAAATATAATGTCGTGCTTTCGGGAAAAGTCCTTTTTAGGGATGCCTCCCGTTTCATACCACCATATAACTTCATTTCTAAAATTCTTTTTCCCGAATATTGTATCCATTAATATTTTTAAATAATGGCTTGCAGTGGGGTCGCAATGTAGATAAATTGAGCCAGTATTTTTAAGAACCCTTTTTAGCTCTAAAAGGCGTATGCACATCATTGTGAGATATGCCATTACATCATTAGGCTTTATGAACTGTCTGAATGCCTTCATCATTTCAACCACACTGGTAGGTGCGGTGTCAACTATCTCCTGAAATGTCCTTTCTGTTTCCTCTGTCCAGTGCCATGTATCTTCAAAGGCTGTAATTTGAGCTTTTGATGGCTCACCTGCTGGCTCTGCAAAAAGGATGTTGTAATATGTCTTTGAATTAAAAGGAGGGTCTAAGTAAATCAGGTCAATGGAATTGTCAGGGATATGGGTTCTCAGGACATTAAGGTTGTCGCCATAGTAAAGGGTATTTTCCATCCCAAATCAATTATATAAAATTTTGAAATTTTTTTGTAAGTTACTTTGTATGAGTAAAGGGGGAAAGAGGGGGATTTAGAGAAAGGGGACTAATGTCAAAATGAGATTCTGAAATAAATTCAGAATGACAGGCTGAGATTGCTTCGGCAAGCCTCGCAATGACAAGGAAGAGGATGGATTCTGGACAAGCCAGAATGACGCGATGTGGAAATGGACATAGTGAAACATTTCATATGAAATACTTCAGGTGAAACATTTCAAGTGAAACATTTCATATTGACTGCTTCATCCCCTTTTGATTTAAGCTATGACAGGGCGACATATGAATAAAAAAATCTCAAAAGAAAAAAGGCTGAGTGCAAGGCTGATGCTTTTAGAGGGAAGGTCCTATAGAGAAATTGCCTCTGAACTTCAGGTAAGCGTTGGAAGCATCCATAACATCGTAAAAGAAACGCCTGAAAATTTAAGCCCTCTTATAAGTGAGATTAAAAAAAGAACTGCCATAAAATACTGGCTCCTTTCAGACCACATCCTAAGCAGAATAAGTGAGCTGAACCTGACATATGCCACACTTAAAGACAAGGTCATTGCCTCTGCAATACTCATGGACAAGGCAAGGCTTATAGAGGGTGAGAAAGTAAAGGATGACAACAGAGTTGATTTGAACAATTTGAACATGATTGAACGCTCTAACGATAAAAATGAAGATAATTCAAGCACTTAGGGAATTCAACTTGAACCTATAAAAAAAGGAGATGGCAACGATTTCAGAAGATTTTACACTACCCATGAAAATAATTCTCCTCGCAGACACCACATTGTCTTTTTAATGTAAAATATAGCCTATGAAGGAACCCGTTAGCTTTTCCGCCTTTTATTTCAAAGACTTCAGGCTTTTCTGGGTAGGACAGATAGTATCGTATTCAGGCACATGGATGCACTCAACTGCACAGGGCTGGCTTGTTTATTCCCTTACGAAGTCCCCTTTTTATCTTGGCATTGTGTCTGCGGCTGGCTCTCTGCCTGTGCTTTTTTTTACCCTCGTAGGAGGGGTTGTCGCAGACAGGGTTGCAAAAAGGAATCTTCTTCTTCTGACCAGTGCCCTTTCAATGATTCCAGCAGTCCTGATAGGTGCACTGACGAGCATAGAAATCATTAGTGTTTGGCATGTCATGGCACTGGCAGTGTTTTTAGGCACGGTTAATGCTTTTGATTTGCCTGCAAGACAGTCCTTTTTGGTCGAGATGGTGGAAAGGGGCAATCTCTTGAATGCAATAGCACTTAATTCAGCCGCATTTAATGGTGCAAGAATCATAGGTCCTATAATAGCAGGCATGACCATTGCTTATATAGGGCTTCCTGCATGCTTTTACCTAAATGCCCTGAGCTTTGTTGCAGTCATCATTGCCCTTTCGATGATAAAGGCAAAGGGAGAAAAGAGGGAAACAAGAGGGCTTATGAAAGAACTGTGTGAGGGAATGAGGTTTGTAAAGGGAGAGCCTCAGGTTCGGAAGGTCATGCTTAGTGTAGCAGTCTTCAGCCTGTTTGCAATACCGTTTATAACGCTTCTTCCTGTGTTTGCAGAAGAGATATTGGATGTTGGCGTAAAGGGGCTTGGTTTTCTTTCGGGCTCAGCAGGTGGAGGTGCCTTTACAGCAGCCATGATGCTTGCATTTATAGGAGATATAAAAGAAAAGCAGAAACTGCAAAGGCTGACTACTATGCTTTTGCCAATCTCTTTGATTATATTTTCTCTTTCAAAAAACTACTATCTTTCGATGGCATCTCTGGTTGTTACGGGCTGGGCGGTTGTAACATTCTTAGCCATATCGAACAGCTATATCCAGCTTAAAACCCCTGATGGCTTGAGGGGAAGGGTTATGAGCCTTTATACATTAGTGTTTTTAGGTATGGCTCCAATAGGAAACAGCTTAATTGGCATTGTGGCAGATATGTTTGGCTCTGCTATGGCAGTTACGGTTGGCTCAAGCATTTGTCTTTTAGCATCTGCAATTATAATGGGGAAAAGGACATGAAGGTGCTTGCCATAGAGACCTCGACAATGACAGGTGGAGCCGCTGTAATGGACGATGCTCAGGGCATTATCATGGAAGTGAGATTTACTGTCAGCGAAGGACACTCAGAGAGGCTGATGGTTGAAATCGACCACTGCCTCAAAGAGGTAGGCATTACCGTTTCTGATATGGATGCCCTTTCAGTGTCCATTGGTCCGGGCTCTTTTACAGGGCTAAGAATAGGTCTGAGCACTGTAAAAGGCTTTTCGTATGCAACAGGCATTCCAGTAGTGGCAGTGCCGACATTGGAGGCATTTTCGTGGAATTTTCCCATGAGCCCATACCCCGTGTGTCCGCTCCTCGATGCAAGGAAAAAAGAGGTCTATGCAGGTGTGTTTCTCTGGAACAAAGACGGATTCTGTAGAGCCCTTTCCGAGACATCCATAAAGATAAGGGAATTGACAGACCTTCTTAAAGAGCATGAAAGGGTTATGTTTGCAGGCCAAGGAGCCTTGCTTTATAAAAAGGAAATCTTAGAGGCACTCGGTGATAGGGCAATATTTCCCCCTCCTCATCTAAATGTCCCACTTGCTTCTGCCACAGCATACCTGGGGATGAAAAAGGCACTCTGTGGACAATTCGATAACCCCTTGACCCTGAGTCCCTTTTACCTAAGAAAGGCAGAGGCAGAGCTAAAGTTAATGTCCTGAATGAGAGAAGTCATCATCCAAAAGATGCAGAGACACCATATCTTAGAGATACTGGAGATAGAGAGATTGTCCTTCAGCACACCATGGTCAGAGGCATCTTTTTATAACGAGACATATAACCCGAATTCGCTCTCGTATACAGCAGAATTGGAGTCAAATGTAGTAGGGTATATATGCGTAAGACATATTGCGGATGAAGCCCATATACTTAATCTTGCGGTCAGGCCTGACATGAGAAGGCAGGGTATAGCAAGGGCACTTGTCCTTAAAGCCCTCGAAGAGTTGAGTGAGACTCAATGTAAGACAGTATACCTTGAGGTCAGGGCCTCTAATTATCAAGCAAGGGCGCTTTATGAGTCATTTGGCTTTAAGGTTGTGGGGATAAGAAAATCCTATTATGAATTCCCAAAAGAGGATGCAGTTGTGATGGCTTTTAGCCTTTCCTCAAGGACATCTCAGTCATATCCTTGAGGATTCTTACAAAGCCCTCTTTGAGTTTCTTACTCCTTAGCTTTCTAAATTGGGTGAGGAGATTCGTTTCATCCTCGGTAAGATAAGGAGCATCGGGCTCAGCCACTCCGCTATCGTCGGGAATGAATGTGCTTACAGGAACATTCAGGGCATCTGCTACCTGCCTTAGTCTTTTTATGGTAAGCTCCGATACGCCCTTTTCGTACTTCTGAACCTGCTGATAGGTAATGTTCATCTGTTCGGCAAGCTCCATCTGGGTCATGCCTGCTACCTTTCTTAGTCTTCTTATAAGATTTCCTATATCTTTTTTGGTAATCATTTTCTAAATTTTTTTATTTATTTATTATCTAAAATAACACCTTGCTTTTAAAAAAGCAACCATTAATTTCACAGCAGATGAATTATTAACGATTCAAGAAACATAAATCTACAATCCAAAGGTTGTGTTTTTAAAATACTTATACTTTAGGGTGTAGTCAGATACTACAATTTAAAATAGAAATATGTTGACATATACAATTTTAAGTAGTATAAGTAAGCATGAAGCAAAGTATTCTCATAATAGAGGGCAATGAGATTAAAAAGAAAATCCTTAAGGATTTTTTCTGGTTTTACGGCTACGATGCCCTGTGTGTGGACAGTATAGATGAGGCAATCAGCTCATTGCAAACGAGGGGGTTTAGCCTCCTTATAGTTGACTATCATCTGTCGGGCATGAACTGGTCAGCCTTCATAGAGACGATAAGGAGCACATATCCAAATATGCCAATAATAGGCATGTGTAGAAAGGAAGCGGAATTCCGCGATTTAGGCATAAGAAAGGTTATAAGTAGCCCTTTTGACCTTAAGGGGCTTATGGATGAAGTAGGCTTCCTCCTTAATACTCCAAGACCCCATCCATAGGGGTTTTACATCTAAAGCAGGCTCCCTCTTTAATCCTGTTTTCGATTATGCTAAAGCCAAATCTTTTGATGAGAAGCTCTTTACACTTCGGGCAGTATGTGTTTTCACCTCCTTCTCCAGGGACATTTCCCTCATAAACATATTTTAGTCCTGCCTCAAAACCCAATTGCCTTGCCCATCTTAATGTCTTAACAGGTGTGCGAGGCTTATCGGTTAATTTATATGTAGGATAAAACTGTGTCACATGCCATGGGATTGATGGGTCAACCGAGCTTATGAACTCGGCAATGTCCCTGAGCACTTTTTCTGAGTCGTTGTGGTCAGGGATTATGAGGGTTGTCACCTCAACCCACACTCCAAGCTCCTTCATGAGCTTGATGGTCTCTTTGACAGGCTCAACCTTAGCATGACATATCGATTTATAGAACTCATTGTCTCCTTTAAGGTCTATGTTATTTGCATCGAGATACTCTGCCGCAACCCTTGCAGACTCAGGTGTCATAAAGCCATTGCTTACAAAGACATTCTTGATTCCCTTTTCCCGTGCAAGCCTCATACAGTCATAGGCAAACTCGAAAAATATAGTTGGCTCCGTATAAGTATAAGAGATACTCTCACATTTGTATCTTTGGGCAAGCTCTACTACCTCCTCAGGCGTCATATCCTTTCCGGGTATTGGAACATCGGGGTTTTCCCTTGGATACTGTGAAATCTCATAGTTCTGGCAATGCTCGCACCTGAAGTTACAGCCAACCGTTGCAATAGAAAAAGAGCTTGACCCTGGAAGGAAATGAAAAAGGGGCTTTTTCTCTATGGGGTCTATGTTCATCGAGATGACCTTTCCATAGACAAGGCTATAAAGGGTTCCGTCTATATTTTCCCTTACATGGCATATGCCTCTTTTCCCAGGCTTTATTGTGCATCCATGTCCGCATAGAAAGCACCGAACCTTTCCATCTTCGAGCCTCTCATAAAACATTGCCTCTTTCATAGAAAGATTATAGCTTAGAACATTCCTCTTTTCATCTATTTTTTCTCCCTTCCACCCGCCCAATTTAAAGGTATGGTGGCTTTGCCCCCTATAAAAAAATAATTCCCTCTCTCAAACCTGTCTCTTTATGCTCTCTGCAACCGAGCTTCCGATAGAAGGGACAGATGTTAGCGCATCGACCGATGCCTCTTTGATGTCTTTGATGCCCTTAAATCCTGCACCGAAGAGGCTTCTTGCCCTAACCCTTCCAATGCCTTTGAGGCTGACAAGCTCAAGAAGTTCTTCCTTGACACCATATGAAAGTCTGACCCTGAGCCTGTTTATATCCTTTACCTCTTCCTTAATGCCAAAGACCTTGCCTATCTCGCTTGAGGAATAAATGAGCCAATTGCTTAGCTCTACGAGGCTTCTCAGGTCTCCAGGGCCAATTCCAAAGTGGCTTGTTATTTTATCCTCAGGCATCTCAAGTATCCACTGCATGAGCAAGGATGCAGTCTTAAGTTGAGAGAGGCTCTCATCAGTGGGATATTCCTCTTTTTCTGAAATCAAAAGCTTATCCTGATGTGCATAGAAAACATCGAGCATCTCCTCATGGTCTTTCTTTCTAATCGTAAGCCTCATCATGTCAGGGGTGCGGGCTATAAGGTGAAACATGGGGAAAGCCTCTTTAGGCTTTGGCATACGAATACCATCCCGAATTATCACTGCACTCATTGGGTCTATGTAAAGCTCAGAGACCCTTTTTCCAAACCTTGTTGCATGAAGCTCCTCTTTCACCGAAACCACCATGCCTTCTTCCGAAAGAAAATCCACTATGTCCTCTGCAATACCCATAAGGAAAGACACACCCCTTTGAAAGCCGGCAAATGTAGTGCCTAAGAATCCTTTAAGCTCTTTCGTTGTGCCTGTAAATCCACCTGCTATAGATGCAAGTATGTGAGTTCTAAGGGCTGATGGTGTTATAAGCTGTGAGAGGATTTTTTCGGGTCTGCCTTTTATATATTTTTCAAAAAGTCTTTGTTCGTCCCTGATACTTCGGGCTATAAGGACAGTCTCTCCGTATTTATCGTATCCGGGTCTTCCTGCCCTTCCCGACATCTGTTTTATCTCGATAACTGGAATCGGCAGTTGACCTATGCCTGACTCATACCTCAGCCAGTCCCTTATGATGACCCTTCTTGAGGGCAGGTTTAGTCCCATTGCGAGGGTTGTCGTTGAGGCTATGAGCTTTATCTTATTCTGCCTGAATGCATCCTCTATGAGTTTTCTCTGGGTGTAGTTAATGCCTGCATGATGAAATGAAACACCTTTTGCAATCTGCTCTGAAAGTTTTCTACAAAGGTGCGTAGGCTCAGAGACCGCTGAAAGCACCTCCTCTGAAAGTTCCTTCAGTTCATCTGTCTTTTCTTTTTGGAGGATAGCGCCTACATACTCCGAGCACCTTCTTGAAACCGCCTCTGTCGATTTCCTTGTACTCACAAACACAATAGCCTGCCCCCCTTCCTTTATTGTCTCAAGTGAGAGGTCAACCACATCTATCCTACTTTCTTGAGGACAATGCCTGACAGTGCCATCACGAAACATTGTCTTTCCGTTATAGTAAACCCCTTCTTTTAGAGGAACAGGTCTCCAATCAGACTCTATGAGCCTTGCATTAAGCCACCTCGATATCTCATCTGCATTAGGGATTGTGGCACTCAGGGCTATAAGCCTTAAACAGGGGTTTATTGCCCTAAGACGGCTTAGGACTATTTCGAGGGTAGGACCTCTACGGGAGTCTCCCATGAGGTGTATCTCGTCTGCTATGACCAATCCCACATCCTTTAGCCAGCCTGCATGATGCCTTATAAGGGAGTCAATCTTTTCGTTTGTTGCAATTATAAGGTCTGCACTGTGAAGCCATGGCTCTTCCCTGTCATAATCTCCTGTGCTTAAGGCAACCATCATGCCCAATGCCTTATATTTCTTTAAGAAGTCCTCGTATTTTTCCCTTGCCAATGCCCTCAAGGGCACAAGATATATTGTCTTTTGCCTTGCCTCGAGGAATACCTTGAGTATTGACATCTCGGCTATAAGGGTCTTCCCAGAGGCAGTTGGCGCAGAGATGACAAACGACTCCTCTCCCTTAAGAAGTCCTGCCTGAATCGCCATTTCCTGCGGAGGATAAAGCTCCTTAAGACCTGTTTCAGAAATGGCATCTATCAGCTCTCGAGAGCCACCATACTGCCTAATGTCATTTATATTCATAGGCTTAATTATCGCACATCCTGTTAGATTGTTGGCAATTTTCACTTTTTTCTGCCTTTTAATTTAATGTTAATAGGGGAAGGGGGGTATCCCCTAACATATTGATTTTAAAAGATTCTTATTTTAATTTTGCTTTAATAATTAACATTAATTTTCCGTCTTCCTGAGCCTGCCGAAGGGTCTCTCCTTTCCCCCTTCAAACTATAGTTAAAATAATAGCAGTTTAATCCCTCTTTTGTCAAGTAAAAAATGAACTATGGTTTATACGGCTTCTCATTCTGAGCAATAGGTCTTTGGGGTCGAATTTCCTCAGCCTGTCAAGCTTATTCAGAAGTCCTCGGCATTCCTTGTAACAATTCTTGTTTCATCATCGTTTAGTCCGTAAAGCCTGTAGACTATTTCATCTATTAGGTTATCCGTGTTTTTGATTTTTGCCTTTAGTGGCTCAAGAACTGACATGCTTTTTGTGAAGTGCCTTTCAAAGAGTTCCTGAGTTTTTCTGTCAGAAGGGTCTATTGGGATGCTCCGTTTGTTCTTTTTAAGGATTTCAAGAAAATACTTAAAGTCATGCTCATGGTATTCCTTGATTGCTGTCTTATTTGACAGGCTCTCAATCCCTACCTCTACCTCCCGCTCAAGCCATCTTAGAAAGTCCTTGATTTCCTCGTTCTTCTTTTTGTTCATTTCAATCATCTGCTCTGCAAGATAGGCAAGGAGGTCGTGAATGGTGTCATTCCTGTCGGCTTTAAGCTCCTCTGCCACCCATTTTATAGTATTATGAAAAATCATTTCTCTTTTTCCTTAAATGCCTTAGAAAGCCTTTTAACCCATATCTCTATAAGCTGTAATAGATTACCTGTGTCAGCCTCATGGAGTGCATTCAGGTATCTTTCTTTTTCCTCAGGTTCTACAGATGCTGTCTCAGCAGGCGGAAGTCTTAACTTGAAAAGTATTGCAGTTAATAGAATTCTTCCTACACGTCCATTGAAGTCCCTGAAAGGATGAATCCACTGAAACCGCCAGTCTGCATAGGCAAGTGTCTCTGATATTTTTTCTATATCTTTTTCTTTTGAAGCAAATGATAATCTTACTGCTAAATCCTCACAATACAATCGCACAAGAACAGGCGCTTCATAAAAGGGTGGAGGGGTGTGTGTGCCTACTTTGACATTTACATCTCTGAACCTTCCTGCCCAGTCAGGGAAGAGCGAACCTGCTATATCATTATGAAGTTTGCAAATCCATTCAGAGGTAAAATATATATCTTCAGGAGAGGTTTCAATAATGGCTTCTATGGTTTTTGCAACTGATACCGCAAGGATTTCAGAGACTTCGGAATAAGTTTTTATCCCCTGTGCTGTCTCAAAATAGCGGGTTGAATTTAGCGGACGGGTGCTGTCTTGTCCTTCTTTAGGAGTTCCTTCAGACGGTTTATACTCACTGGCTCCTTCTCGAACTCCATGGACTTCACTACCCAGTCCAGAACCTTCTTCTGATACGCCTTCCGCAGGGACTTTATATCTGCGTGGTTTTTCTGCCACTCCTTGAAATCTTGTTGAGCCTTTCTTATCTCTGCCTTCGTCATCTTTGTCTCCCTTTTCTTTATTCTGCCATTTATCAGCATTTAAGGCAATAGTATTGATTTCTGTCTGATACAACCTTATAGCTTCAGAAACCCTTTTCTTTCGTTCCTTTTCAGGGGTGGTGAAGGAGATGCGGGGAATGGGGAAAGATTTAATGTCATCTGGATAGGTATGAAGTTGTCCCCCAATAAATGAAGTAAAATACCATCTGTTTAAAGAAGAGTTTATTATTGATAAACAAAAAGCGAGATTGTATTTTTCAGAAAGATTTTCATCTCCTTGAGAGATTTTTATCTTTCGAGAAGTTACATTTCTCAAGAGATATTTTGGCACTACAAGGCTAACAGTATGCTCAGTATAAAATCCATTCGTATCAAGTGAGGCCTGTACCCCGTTCTTACCAGTTACATCAGGTATAATCAGTTTAGTATTCTCGAATAGTTCAGGAAACATTGGATTATAAAGTTCTTCGGGGCGGTAAAGTAAAAATTTTTTCCTCGGCGTAATCGAATATCGCCTTACATCTTCTCCATCTAACATTGGTTTAGCATCTTTTATCTGTCCATTATCTACCACATACTTTTTAATATTTCCACTTCTTGCACCCCAATTTGTGTAACAAATTTGCCCCAGTCTTACTGACCTGCCGCCAATTTTATCTTTCAAATGAGAATAGGCATCGTTTATCTCTAAACGGAACATTTTATATGGTATTTTACTTAATAATGCTGATGGAATATGATTTAGGTGTCCTTTAATTCCATGTAACCAAGGATCTTCTTCTTGATTCAGCACTGTTATTTCTGAAGGGCAACCACCTTTTCCAAAAAATAAAAGAATGTTTCGTACTGTAGCGTCAGGAAAGACCTTCCAGCCTGAAAGATTTACGATGTGTAATGGAGAACCATTTTGAAGTAAAAGATCTCTTACAGGTTCGCCATAGCGCTCATATAAAAAAGGGTACGGTATAATGAAACCAAACACTCCACTATTTGACAACAATTCGTAGCCTTGACCAATAAAAGGAATATAGATATCAAATCTCCCCTTGACCAATTTAGAGATGTGTAATAAATAATCTCGGTTTTCCTTTGGTATATTCTCAACATTCACATAAGGCGGATTACCAATCACGCAATCAAATCCCGGGTTCTCTTTTTCCCCCCTCTCTGTGTAAAACACCTCCGGGAACTCTATCCTCCAGTGGAAAAACATTTTCTCTTTTGCAACCTGTAAAGCCTTTTTACATTTTTCCACTATTTCAGGATATGTCTCTTTTTCATATTCTAATGTATACGCAAGCTGGTCCACTCTGCTATAACTTTCCCCCATATCCATAAAGTGCTTTGCCGTGGCTACATCAAGCCTTCTGCGAATTGGCTCTACTTCCTTTTGAGCAGAATTAAAAAGCTCATTGCTTTTTTTAGCCTCGGTTATAGTTGCATCCGTTAATTCTGAAACTTGTGTTACAAAAGATAAAGTGCGTTTCACTTTGGCAAAAGATTCCGTATCAGTAAACTTCACTATGTCATCACTTGAAGTATCAAGAATTTTAGGTACTATAATAGATGAAATATCCAGCACCCCGATTAAGCTATTCCCGCATTTCAAATGATGGTCAAGGAATGAAAGTGGAGCTCCTAAAGTGAATGAGTCAAGCCATAAAGAAAGCTTTGCAAGCTCAACCGCCATATCATTAAGGTCAACGCCATAGATAACTCGCTTCATTACCATACGCTTAATGAGGTTTACTTCAGTAAGTTTGCCTTCATCAATCCTGACACCCTGCCTTTCAATTTCTTTCAATATTTCATTTCTCATCTCATCTATTTTTCTTATGACAGGATTATCAGGATAGTCAGCAAGAAAAGTGATAATTCTATCTGAGATAAAATCCACTGTATGGACAAGGAAGTGCCCTGAGCCCATTGCAGGGTCAAGGACTTTGATATCAAAAATAGTATTAAATATTGAATCCTCAAGTCCTTTAATTTTATTCTTATATCCTCTGATGCCATCTGTGGATGTCTGCCGTTTTAATGCCTTATTTGCATTTTCAAGCTCTGACAAAAGTTTTTTAGCAGTTTCTAATCGTTCTTCAAGCACTGAGCCAACAGTGTTTTTTACAATATATTCAACTATATAATGAGGCGTATAATACGAGCCTGTGGCTTTCCGCTCATGTTTGGAGTTTTCAATATATACCTCGCCTTCTGCCTTTTTTCTGTAAGTTTTAGTGCCTGTCTCAACTTCAGATACTTTTTTCCAGAGGGATTTGCCCTTTTCTTTGACCTCAACTGTTTCCGCATCAGCAATCTGAACATGGAACTCCAGTAGTCCTTCATATATATCCCCAAGATGGCGGACACTAAGAGAGGAATAGTCTATAAAAGGGATGGTGCCAGGTCTATAGTCACCTTCGCGGTCTATTGTCAGATGTTCAATAGCCTCAGCAAGAAAAGGGTCAGGCATCTTATGGACTGAAAGAAAACTGCTATCTGAAGTCTCAAACAGACCGCCATTGTATATGGGAACATTCAGCGCAGGGTCTCCTTTGGCAATAATATCAAAAAGACTTGCAAGCCTTGCCCAATAGCCATAAGACCTTTTGCTCATCCTATTAAATCCTATGGCTGAGAGGTCTTTATAAATATCCTCTTTGAGTTTTTTAAGGCTTACTCTAAAATAACCATCCTCTTCTGTTGGAAGGAGATTTCTGCTTTCAGCATAGAGCAAAAAAAGCAGACGATAAAGAAGCGTGAAACAACCTTTAAAAATTTCTTTTCTGTTTTCAATGGTTTCTCCTGTTGCTGAAAGCTCTACCTTTTTGTAGTGGACAAATCCTTCGGCAAGCCCCTCAAAAACCTTGTCAAAGATAAGGTCTTTGAGCTTTGCGCTTACCCTTTCTGCATACTCCTCGCTTCCTTTAAGATGCTGGTCAAGCCATGTCCTATCTGTTGCAGGGTCTTTTACAAAGGCATCCCTTGAAAAGAAGAGGTAGAAATAGAGAAAATCATCAACACTGCCTCGTTTGATTATTTCTTCAAGGTCAATCTCAAAGAAATTTCCAGAACGGGAGGATGCCCTGTAATAAAATAGCCTCCAATGTTTTCCATTTGTGAGAATAGCCCATTGGATACGGCTTTCAGAGGCATAATATACATTATCCAAATATTTTACGGTCTGGGCAGTAGGGTCTCTTCGGTCAAGGGTATCTTTAGTGTCCGCATCGTTGAGCCGTCTCCCCCAATATTTAGCTTCTAAGATAGTTAAAGGGTGCTTGAAAAAGTAGGTTAGATGGGCTTTTTCCTTTCGCGATGTTTCAAGAGAAGTCTTATCTTTAAAGAGGGCATAGTCCGGTCTCTTTTTTTTGGCACCTCTCTCAGTTATAGGCTGAACATCCCACTCATACCCTAATAGTTTAAGTACAGGCCGTATAAATTTATCTTCAAGTCCAGCCTCTTCACCGGGACCAAGATTCAAGACACTTATTTCCTCATATGTCCTCTTAATTGCATCAAAAGCATCCTGCGCCTTTTCTTTCTGGCTTTCCCATAAGAAAGTTGAAGGCAAATGATGTTGAAGGTAATTATCAGAAAACAGGTTTTGATTATTCCAAAAGAATAATTTTATTTGCTTCTCCACCCCTAAATAATATTTCTTTTCAATGAGCTATTGCAATAGGGAAGTCGATACAGAAATCCTTGACACAAAATCCCTGCCTGCTTACAATAAGGCAATGAAAGGATTCTTAGTGGAGGCATTATGATAAATATAAAGCTTGCTAAAAGGGTCAAGAACCTTCCACCTTATCTTTTTGCTTCGATTGATAAGATGAAAAAAGAGGCTATCCAAAATGGAGTTGACCTCATCGATATGTCCATTGGAGACCCTGACATTCCAACGCCTTCTCATATAGTCGATGCAATGAAAAAGGCAGTCCAAAACCCTGTTCACCATCGCTACCCCTCATATGAAGGTATGCTTTCTTACAGGACTGCTGTATCTGAGTGGTATAAAAGAAGGTTTTGTGTTTCATTAGACCCTGAGACAGAGGTTCTTTCCCTTATTGGCTCAAAAGAAGGAATAGGACATATACCTCTTGCATTTATAAACACAGGTGATACTGTGCTTGTGCCATCGCCCGGGTATCCTCCCTATAAGACAGGGACACTTTTTGCAGGTGGAAAGCCATATCATATGCCACTTAAGGAGAAAAACGGTTTTCTTCCTGACATTGACTCCATTCCTTCTTCTGTGCTTAAAGGTGCAAAGATGATGTTCATAAATTATCCAAACAACCCTACTTCTGCGGTTGCAGGTAAAGGATTCTTTGAAGATGTGGTGAGGCTTGCAGAGAGATATAATATCATTGTCTGCCATGATGCGGCATATTCCGAGATATTCTACGATGGCAAGATGCCTATGAGCTTTCTTGAGGTAGATGGGGCAAAGGATGTAGGAGTCGAGTTTCATTCTCTGTCAAAGACATACAACATGACGGGCTGGAGACTGGGCTTTGTCTCTGGCAAAAAGGAGGTTGTCTCTGGGCTTGGAAAGATAAAGACGAATTTAGATTCAGGCGTGTTTCAGGCAATACAGGAGGCAGGAATTACTGCACTTAAGACAGACGATTCGGTTGTCTCGGACATCCGTGATACCTATCAGGAAAGAAGGGATGCCCTTTATGAGGGACTTAAAGGCATGGGTCTTAGTGTCATAAAGCCTTCTGCTACATTTTACCTTTGGTCAAAGGTTCCAAAGGGGTTTGACTCAACAAACTTTGTCTCGCATCTTCTTGACAAGGCAGGCGTTCTTTCTACACCAGGCAATGGCTTTGGAGATGAAGGGGAGGGCTATATAAGATTTGCACTTACGGTAGAAGTCGAAAGGATTAAGGAGGCAATAAAGAGGATAAGGAAAGTCATTTAATGCCCACTGTCTTTATTGCCATAGGCTCGAATTTAGGCAAAAGAAAAGAAAACTGCCTTAAGGCAATTGAGACCCTCAAAGAAAAAGGCATCCGTATCATAAAGCAGTCATCCATGTATGAGACAGAGCCAGTGGGTGTAAAAGACCAGCCCGAATTCATAAATATGGCAGTTGAGGCAGAGACAGACCTTTCTCCACAAAAACTCCTAAAGACGCTGAAAGGGATAGAGAAAGAGATGGTAAGACAGGAGACTATAAAGTGGGGTCCACGCATCATCGACTTAGACATACTCCTTTACGATGACCTTATATTGGATGAGCCTGCTTTGAAGCTCCCCCATCCCCTTATGCATCAGAGGGAGTTTGTCTTAAAGCCACTTTCTGAGATTGCAGGAGATGTAGTGCATCCTGTTTTGAAAAAGACTGTGAGGGAGCTACAGAGAGGAAGCCAGCCAGTAAGCTGATGCTACTTCTTGACAAACCAGAATAGATTTGTTTTACTATAATATAAAAGTAAAGCGATTTTATGGAGGTAAAGCAATGCCTACAGCAACTGTATCATCCAAGGGTCAGATTGTAGTTCCAAAGGAGATAAGAGATGCCCTCGGCATCAAGCCAAAGCACAGAGTATTTCTCAAGGTTGTAAAAGACCATGCAGAGATTATACCCCTGCCTGAAAACCCTGCTCAAGGATTTTGCGGTATTTTTGAAAAGGGCACCTCACTAACAAAGGCACTTCTAAAAGAGAGGAAGGAGGAAATCAGGCGTGAAAAAGGGATTATTAGATTCATTCGCCATGCTGGCGTACCTAAAAAAAGAAAATAATTATCAGAAAGTAGTGGAGCTGCTATCTATGGAGCCGGGGGACTGCTCAATTATAATGAACGAGATAAATGTAGGAGAAACTTATTATATTATTGCCAGAGAGAGGGGCATTGAGCATGCTGATTATTTTATAAGCACCATTCTCCCCAATCTACCCGTAAAAGTTCTCTCCAATTCTTTTGACCATATTATAGAGGCATCGAGGATTAAGTCCAATTATCCAATCTCTTATGCTGATTGTTTTACAGTTGCCACTGCTATGCGTGAAAATGCCGTAATACTTACAGGAGACCCTGATTTTAAAATGGTTAAAAGCCTTGTGAGGATAGAGTGGCTTTAAGGAGAGGGATATGCGCTGAGGCAGATGTGAGGTTTTTTTGAGGGTGGAGAGATGAATTTGTTTTAGTGTATAGGGTATAATTGGTGGGGAAAAAAAGGCAATGCTTACCACAAAAGAATCAGCTAAATACCTTAAAGTAAGTCCAGCAACAATTTATCGCTTAGAAAAGCAATCTCTAATAAAATCATCCAAGATTAAGGGACAAAAGCTATTTAGTAAAAAAAGTTTAGAGAAATATTTAAAGAAAAATAATAAGTTTTTAGCACTTCCAAAGCCGACTCGTTTTAAAAAAATGCCGATGATAAAAGAATCTCAAGCTGTCTATGTTGCTGATGAGGAGAGGAGAGATAC
>JACQZC010000046.1 GCA_016207905.1 Nitrospirota bacterium
AAAGGCACGGACTTCGGTAAAATAACCAATGAGCAGGTGGCAATGGTAGCATCATTAATTAACACAAGGCCCAGAAAATGTCTGGGCTACAAGACGCCCCTTGAAGTCGCATCTGTTGCACTTCGAGATTGAATGTAGGACTTATATTTATGATACATTTCCATTTTTTTCTAATTCTTATGAGCATTTAAAGGGCAGAATTTCTCTGCATATAATGAAGCCATCAGAGAGTCCTGCCGGGGTAAGGGCAGGGACAATCATCTTAGGCAACATCCATCAAATTTATGAGAGGACAGATAACTGGAAGGTATTGAGAGATAATGTAGAGTCTCTATGCATCTTTAATGACGAGGCACATAATACCAAAGCAGAACAATATGATGATTTAATCAATAAGCTTAAACCTAAAAGATTTTTCCGTCTTGATACAACTGCAACGCCTGACCGCCTTGATGGCAAACATCCAGATAGCAAAATGATTCTTGTCTATCCTATTGCTGAAGCAATGAGAGATAAAATCATCAAAAGGCCTATAATATTTCATCCTGATGTGAAGAAGGTTCAATTGACCTATGAGGACTTAGAGACAGGGAAAACTATCTCAGCAGAAGAAGTGCCATGGGAGGAGATTGAAAGAAGAAAAATCAGGGCAACCCGCTATATTACAAGCACCAATCCAATGCGTCAGCAGATAGCGATTGCTCTGGAATTGTTAAAACATCAGAGGATGTCAACCCCACCTAAATTTAAACCCTTGCTATTTGTAGTGGCGATTTCCATTGCTGATGCTGAGCGTATCCACAATGAAATAATCCGGGTAGGCGAACCTTACGGGATTAAAAAAGTTCTTCTGGTTACAAATGAATCCGATGATGAATTAAAGGAGGCAGCACGAGACTTAAACAAAAACCCTCAGACAGAATATGATGCCGTAGTATCAGTTCTTATGCTTCGTGAGGGATGGGATGTGCGCAATATCTCGGTTATCCTTCTTTTTAGAAAATTCAGTTTCAAGGAAGTAGGCGGACAAATTTTTTCTGTTTATGGTCCTCAGGTAATTGGAAGAGGCTTGAGAAGGATGAGCCAGAACCCGGATGAATGGGAACGTCTATATGTTGTTGACCATCCAATACTAAAACATAAATGGCTTTGGGACATGTTGAAGGCAACCGAATACCCTGACGCATTAGACCCTGCAGGGGTTATTATTGACATAGAAAAAATTCCTGAACAAAAACAATTAGAAGCTGTTGATGAAGGCGAAACGACACTTGAAGAAGCAGAAAAAAAGCTTGATATCTCTTCCTTGCCACCGACGCCTGAACCTCCTGAGGTTGTTGAGCCTATTTATGAATGGCAGAAGTTCTTGAATGAATATAAATATGATTTTTACAAGATGAATATTACCGAGGAGGTTGAACAGATTAAGAGCCTCAATCTTGACGCTGGGTTTACTACCTTTGATAAAAATGTGCCTGAGATTGAAGTTGAGAAAATATCCAGAATTACCAAGACTGAGCATTGGGCGATAGAAGAGTTAAAAAGGCAATTAATACGGCAGATTCATTTAATTGCCCGTGATGCACTCCTTGAATACGACCGCAATCCAGATGACAGACAGGTTGTTTTAGTGAAGATTATTCGTGAACATGTTAAAAATCGTCTTTTATTAGGGAATGACCTTGAAGAATCAAATAATGAGAGGCAATTGCGTATTCTTTGGGCAATGATTGAGCAGGTGCGGGATGTATTTTTAAGGCCAGAATTGATAGAAGGAATTTTTTTGAGAAAATGATTTATGGTTTCTAAAAAAGGAACTCTGACAAATCTTAAAAGAAGCCCTTATGGACAAGAGGAATATGATTCAACACTTGAGCGTGAATATATGGTTGAACTGGAAAGAAACCCTGCGGTTAAAAGCTGGACCAAAAGGCATGGAATTAAAATACCTTATAAATTTTTAAGTTTTACGAGACATTATTTGCCTGATTTTATGATTGAATATAAAGATGGCAGTAAAGAAATCCATGAGACAAAGGGACTACCATTGCTTTTATGGCTTTCAACCAAATTAAAGGGGCAGACGGCAGAAGATTTTTGCAAAGCACGAGGATGGAAGTATAAATTAGTTACAAAGGGAAGTCAGGCATTTTATGGAAAGGTATAATGTGAAGTTATCAGACAAAAAAGAAAAAAGGCAACAGTTCTATTTCCCTCGCTGAATCCCTCTGAAAAGAAAATCTAAACACATACATTTATCTCAAATCTGCCTTCTCTATCTGATTAGTTGAATCCCCCCTCCTCAGACAAACTTATTCAGGACAGATGGCATTCCTGCGGAGTTTGTCCCTGTAATTAGGAAATGAGCATTTTGGCAGGACAGGAAGTGTATAAGGGGTTTCATAAAAAAATGGTATCATATTGGTTATGTTTCACGACTTTCTCGGATGGCTCGTAGAGGCAGTAGGCACACTCGGTTATCCCGGTGTCTTTATCATGATGGCACTTGAAAGCACCTTTGTGCCAATACCCTCCGAAGCAGTGATGATACCTGCAGGGTATCTTGTGGAGCAGGGAAAGATGGACTTCTTTGTAAGCCTCATTGCAGGTGTCAGTGGAAGCATTGCAGGCTCATATCTGAATTACTTTCTTGCCCTATGGCTCGGAAGACCCTTTATCCTCAGATACGGTAAATATGTCGGAGTATCCAAAGAGAAGTTCCTTAAAGTGGATAAATACTTTCAGAATCATGGCGAGATTACGATATTCATCGGAAGACTTATCCCTGTTGTCAGACACCTCATATCGTTTCCAGCCGGGCTTGGCAGGATGAACCATATCAAATTCACAACCTACACTTCCATTGGAGCAGGGCTCTGGGTGGCAGTGCTACTTGGATTAGGCTATATGATTGGCAAAAACCAGCAACTTATAAATAAATACCTCACTCAGGTTACAATCCTCCTCGTCATTGCCTCTGCCGTTACAGTGATTGCTTATGTCTACCTTAAAAAAAGGTATCTAAAGCCCTGAATGCCTGTTGAAAAATTCACTTGTAATATAAGAGTTTTTCTAATAAACTAAGGCATGACTGCTTTGATACTTTCAGGTGGTGAAAACAGGAGAATCCCTGTTATCAAGGGCTTTATCGAGGTTGATGGTAAAAGGACAATCGAATCTCAGATTGAGCTTCTCAGAGGCATCTTTGACAGGGTCGTCATAAGCACAAACACACCAGAGCTTTATTTTTACTTAGGATTGCCTATGATAGGGGACATTATAGGAAAAGGAAAAGGGCCTATGTCAGGGATATTATCTACACTTTTAAGCACAGGCGAGGATGAGATTTTTGTAATTGCATGTGATATGCCCTTTATAAAACCAGACCTTATAAGGCATATATTACAAAACAGGGCTAAGGATGCCACTATACCTGTTTTTAACGGAAGGCCTGAGCCTCTTATGGCGGTCTATACAAAAAACATCATCGGTGTCATGAAAAAAAGGATTGAAAAAGGACGGACATCTCTTCGAGATATGTTGGGGGAGATTAATGTCAGGTATATAAATGACTCAGAGATAAGGGCAATAGACCAAAAAGGAAGGTCTTTTGTTAATATAAACACAGAAGATGACTTAAAACAATTAAGAGAGGAGGTTTTGAGATGATATTCCCAATATTTGGAGGAATTGGCACTACGGAGCTTATCATAATCCTCATTATAGTCCTTTTGCTTTTTGGCGCATCCCGACTGCCTGAGATTGGAAAAGGCATAGGTCAAGCAATAAGGTCTTTTAAGAAAGGCATGTCAGAGCCCGAAGAGATAGATGTCACACCTAAAAAGCCTGTAGAGAAAAAAGAAGAAAAAGAAAAAGAAAAAGAAAAGGAAGAAGAAAAACAAGAGAAGCAAAAGGGTGAATAGAGGCGCTCTATCAGAGATAGACCTCCAAGCTATTGCCCATAACCTCAAAGAGGTAAAAAGGGTTACAAAAGGACTGCCTGTAATTGCGGTTGTTAAGGCAGATGCCTATGGCCATGGCGGAGTGGAAGTATCGAGGGTCTTTGAAAAACAAGGTGTGCACTCACTTGCCACTGCATTCATAGGAGAAGCCCAAAGGCTTAGAGAGGCAGGCATCAGGATACCAATACTCGTGCTTTTTGACTGCTCCGATATAAAGAGCTTCTTTAGCTATAACCTTATACCTGTAATACACGACCTTCGGACACTCAAGGCATTCTCGAAAGAGGCAGGAAAAAGAGAATGCACTATAGATGTCCATATAAAGGTTGACACAGGCATGGGAAGGATGGGATTTACATCTGAAAAAGATGCCCTTAAGGTAGTGCAATTCAGCAATATTAATATCACAGGGCTTATGAGCCATTTCTCAGAGGCAGACCTCTCAGACATAGGGTATGCCCAAATGCAGTTAAATAAATTTCTTGAGGTAAAAACCTGCTTCAATAAAAAGGGTCTCAGACCTCTTTGTCATATGGCAAACAGTGCAGCTACAGTGAATCTCAGGGACTCGCACTTAGATGCAGTAAGACCCGGACTTATGCTTTATGGCTGTTCTCCGTTTAAAGGGCATATGGAAGGCATGAAAGGCATCCACCTTAAAGCCCCACACACGGTCTTCACAACGGTCTTAGCCTTAAGAGAGCTTAAGAAAGGTCAGCCTGTAAGCTATGGAAGAACATTTATAACGACTCGAAAGACCCTCGCAGGGGTTCTGTCAGTGGGTTATGCAGATGGCTATCCAAGGGCACTGTCAAATAAAGGCTATGTTATACTGAAAGGCAAATTAGCTTCTGTTATTGGCAGGGTTTGCATGGACCTTATAGTAGTGGATGTCACCGATATAAGGGGTGTTAGGGAAGGAGACAAGGCAATACTCTTAGGCTCAGAAGGTAAGATTACTATTTCTGCATGGGAGCTTGCAGAAAAGGCAGGGACGATTCCCTATGAGATTCTCACATCTCTCTCAGGCAGGGCCGAAAAGATTTATGTGAGATGAGATGCTGAACTTCATAAGCTCTATAGGAAGACTCTCCATAAGGTTCTTAGAGGAAACAGGAAACATCCTTCTCCTTTTATGCTTTACCCTTAAACAGATGGTAATTCCGCCTTATGAGATAAAAAACACCCTTAAACAGATGCTTGAGATAGGTGTGAAATCCCTGCCTGTGGTCTTGATAACTGCAGTCTTCACAGGCATGGTGCTTGCCCTTCAGACATACACAGGATTTAAGAGATTCGGTGCAGAGGCATTTGTCGGCACAGTGGTTGCACTTTCCATGACAAGGGAGATGGGACCTGTGATTACAGGGCTTATAGTCACAGGCAGGGCAGGTGCCTCTATGGCAGCAGAGCTTGGCACAATGAGGGTTACAGAGCAGATTGATGCACTGGAGACATTAGCCACAAACCCCGTAAAATATCTCGTAGTGCCGCGGTTTATCTCAGGAGTCATAATGATGCCTGCACTCACTGTGCTTGCAGATATAATAGGCATAATCGGAGGCTATCTGATTACAGTTGGGCTTTATGGTGCAAGCTCCACGGTCTATTGGAAAAAGACATGGGATTACCTTGAGACAGAGGATATTTATAACGGGATCATAAAGGCGGCTTTCTTTGGCGCCAGTATTACCCTCATAAGCTGTTACAAGGGGTTTTATACCACAGGAGGCGCAGAGGGAGTTGGAAAGGCAACAACAGGTGCGGTCGTGATTTCCTTTATGACAATACTTATATCGAATTATTTTCTTGCGGCATGGTTATATAAATGATTGAGGTTATAAACCTGCATAAATCATTTAACGGCAAACATGTCCTTAGGGGCGTTGACCTTAAGGTAAAGGAAGGCGAAAGCATGGTTGTAATCGGAGGAAGCGGCTCAGGCAAAAGCGTCCTCATCAAGCATATAATCGGAATACTCAAGCCTGACATGGGAGATATTTTAATAAACGGCGTAAATATAACCACTCTAAGGGAAAATGAGCTTTACACTATCAGGAAAAAATTCGGAATGCTATTTCAGGGAGCCGCATTGTTTGACTCCATGAGGGTCTGGGAGAATGTGGGGTTTTCTCTCCTCAGGAATAAAACCTTCAGCGAGAAAAAGGTAAAGGAAACTGCCATAGAGAAACTTAAGCTGGTTGGGCTAACAGGCGTTGAGGACCTTATGCCTTCTGAGCTTTCGGGAGGGATGAAAAAACGGGTTGGACTTGCAAGGGCAATTGCCCATGAGCCTGAAATACTTCTTTATGACGAGCCAACCACAGGACTTGACCCCATAATGGCAGATGCCATCAATGACCTCATCGTTAAGATGAGGGAAACGCTCAGGATTACATCCATCTCTATCACCCACGACATGATGTCTGCATATAAGATAGCAGACAGAATTGCCATGCTCTACGAGGGGAAAATCGTAGAGACAGGCACGCCTGCTGAGATTAAACATTCCCAGAATCCAGTTGTCAAGCAGTTTATAATGGGAAGCGCAGTAGGTCCAATAAAAATCGAAGGGGTAACGCATTGAAAGGCTCTATCAAGACAGAGCTCATAGTTGGAATCTTTACACTAACTGTCTTTATAGTCTTAGCATTCATGACATTTAAAGTAACGGATTTTCAATGGAGAAAAAAAGAGGGATATATCATATATGTTCATTTTAAAAACATCTCAGGGCTCGATGAGAAAACAGACTTCAGGATTGCAGGCATAGACGCAGGTGCTATCGAGAAAATCGAGCTCATAGATGGCAGGGCAAGACTGACCCTCAGGGTAAATCCCTCGGTTAAGATTTACTCCGATGCCTCTGCCTCTATAAAGTTAACAGGAATGTTAGGAGATAAATACCTCTCCATCTCACCCGGAATCGAGGAGCCTATACTTAAAGACGGAGATACCATTGAAGATGTCAAAGAAATGGTTGAGGTTGACGAGCTTATGACAAGCCTTTCAGAGGCATCAAAAGGCATACAAAACCTTGCCTCTTCAATCAACAATACCCTCGGAGATGAAGACTTCAGAGAGTCTCTGAAAGAGACAACTGCCAATCTCCGTGATATAACAAAAACCCTGAAAGAAACCATCGAGGACAATAACCAGAAATTCACCTCTATCCTCTCGAGGGTTGACTCTATCACTGCCTCCCTCGATGACCTTATAAAGACAAACAGGTCTCCAATGACAAACACCATAGCAAGCCTGAATGAGTTTACAGGGGAATTGAAAAATAAAGGACCTGAGCTTATAGAAAACCTAAATAAAGCCGCAAAAGACCTCAAGACACTGCTTGAGGAGAACAGGCCTTCCCTAAAAGACATAAGCAATAAGACCGCTTCCACCATGAACTCCCTTCAGAATATAACATCTGCAATCGAAAAAGGAGAGGGAACCTTAGGCAAGCTCCTCAAGGACGAAAAACTCTATAACTCCCTGACGAATGCAATCACAGGCGTAGAGAAAACCGTAGCGGCAATAGACAGGTTCAGGACATTCATTACATTTCAGGCAGAATATCTCTCGCGCCTGCATGAGGAGAAAGGGTACTTCTATGTGACGCTTCAGCCGAGACCAAACAAGTATTATATACTTGGCGTAGTTGGAGACCCTGCTGGAAGTATCTCGGTTACGGAAACCACCACAAACGGAACTACTGTCAGAGAAGAAAAGCTAAAGGCAGGGCTTGAGTTTACAGCCCAGTTTGCTAAAAGGTTCAAAAATACAGTCCTTAGAATAGGGATTACGGAAAACACCTTTGGAGCTGGTGCAGACCACTTCCTATTGAAAGACAAACTGAAGCTCACTTCAGATGCTTGGGATTTTGGAGAGGACGAATATAAGGCAAAAGGTCCTCATGTAAAAGTTGGCGCTGACTATTTCCTCTTCAAGCATGTCTTTATCTCAGGAGGTATAGACAACCTCTTAAACGAAAAGCGCCGTGGCGTATATGCAGGGGCAGGCATAAGGTTCGAGGACGAGGACTTCAAATACATCTTTGGCACAGTGCCTAAAATACCCGGACAATAAAAAGCCTCTCACCTATGACTAACCTGTTTTCCTTTTAAACTCCTTAAGAACATCAATATCAAATACGATGTTTCTGCCAAGTCTCTTTGATTTCAAGCTACATCTCTTTACCCATCTTCTAACAGTTACCTCTGCAACTTCAAGATACTCTGAAGCCTCCTTAATGGTAAAAGGAGACTGTCTTATATCGCCAAAGACCTCATCATGGGTGTAGAGGTCTTTGTCAAAGCCATGCCTTGCTATTACTGCAAAGAGCTTCTCCCTCTCCTTTACAGGCATTTCTATTATCTCTTTATAAACCCTTTCTGCTGTTGTCATGGTTATTCAACCTCCCTTATATACCGCTTAAGATTGCGGTAGAAATTCTCATGTGTATCTACCATATACATAATCAGGTAATCGCTTTTTACCCTGTATGCCATCAAGTATTCCTGCTTCTTGAATTTAAATTTATGAACACAGAGTCCTGTCAAGTCTCCTTTCTTTGCCTCACCGACTTCAGGTGCCCTTTTTATCTTCTCTGTTTCATCCTCAATAACAAGCTGAAGAGGTCTGGACTGCTTTTTAACAAATCTCCTGAATGCTGATTTATATAAAACATCCATGATTAATAAAATGATAAGTTAATTGGTCATTTATGTCAAGGGGCATTTTTATACTTGAGAGGATTTTTCAGAGAGGAGCACGATTTGGTTGACCCCAACAAATCATCTCTGTTTGTTTTGCTGCCACTGCTGAAAGGCAATACCTCCATCGTGGACCATTTCTCTAATAACTACCTTTTCCTTTTCGACATCAAATATAAAATATGTTCCAAGGACTCTTCCCCACCATAATTCAATATAAATTAACTTTTCGTTAATCCATTTAATTGTTGTCGTATATGTTGCCGCATGATCGATCAATTCTATTTTAATAATATAGTCACGTTCGTTAAAAACTCTTATTTCTGTTGACCAAGGGCCAGGCTCCATGATGTCTGGCGAGTAAACAACAAACCAATAAGCTCCATTAGGAGAATAATTCCTTTCCTTTTCTCTTAATATTTTCTCATCTATATTGGTATGTGAGATTTGAATACGACTTTCATAATTATTATAAAATTCAGAATGAAAAATTCTTGGGCCTGTCCATTTATCTGGCGTTGTGTGCCAGTCATAGGCAGGTGCATTATTCAGACTTATTAAGAAGAACAGGATAACTAAACTTCTCATTGTTCCTTATTTTTATGGAGTGTTCCTCTTTTAAAACAGCGTTGTCCCTTCCTTCCGTTGTCCTACGACCCCAAACCTTCGGGAACGACTCCTCTGCCCTTTATCTTAATCAGGCATTGTTTTTCTGTCAAGAATAAAATAGAGCAGTAGATCAGCAGAGCAGTAGAGCAATAGGGGTTGCAGGGGGCTTTGCCCCCTACACCTTAAAAGGGAGGAAGGGCGGGTTAAAACCATAGTTCATTTTTTACTTGACAAATAACTTTTGTAGTGTTATTATCTAACTATAGTTTATAGACCCTTTGACAGGCTCAGGACGCAGAAAGAGACGGACATTGAAAGAGCAGAGGGTTGCAAATGAGATACTTAAGCAGGAATACGGTATAATCCGGAACCAAAACGGAACTAAACGGAACTATAATGAAGGCAGAATCTTTAAAAATCAATGGGTTATGAAGATACCCCCCCTCCCCTCTTAACTAAAGCACATGGGAGGCGTGATGAGCGAGAATCAAATTACCATTGACCCTGACATTAGTTGCTTTTATAATAGAGCAGGATGACAGAAGGCTGAGGAGGTTTCTATGAGTATAAGAAGAATTGGAATTATCACGAGTGGTGGCGACTGTGGAGGCCTTAATGCAGTTATTAAGGGTGCCTCACAAATGGCATCTCATATAGGCATGGAGACCGTTATCATCCCTAACGGCTATGCAGGGCTTTATAACCTCATTGACATGGACTCCGTGGTTGTGCTGACACAAAAGAGGGTCGAGCAGATGGAGGCTGGTGTTGCAGGCAGTGAGGCAGGTCATTCGAGAGTGAAGATTAAAAAGATAGATGACCCACAGAAATACGAAAGGATAAAGAAGGGGCTCGAAAAGTTCAATATAGGAGGCCTTGTGATAAGCGGAGGCGATGACACAGGCTCTGTTATGGTTGACCTTTCAGCTGAGGGAATCCCCTGCATCCATGTCCCAAAAACCATGGACTTAGACCTTCAGTCATACAGCGTTGGCGGAGACTCTGCCATCAACAGAATTGCCTTATTCACAAGGGACATCAAGACAACCGGCTTAAGCCATAACCGCATCATGGTCATAGAGGTATTCGGTAGATATGCAGGCCATACTGCATTGAGAGGTGGAATTGGAGCAGAGGCTGACTGCATCCTCATCCCTGAGATACCTGTTGACTTCGACATTGTGTATGAGCACATGAAAAGGCTTTATATGTTAAGGGTTAGGGGTAGTGATGTCAGGGCAGGCACATATATTATTGTTGCAGCCGAAGGCATGAAGGATGCTCAAGGCGAGGCAATTGCAGACAAGTCAGCAGGAGTTGATGCATTCGGACATGCAAAGCTTTCAGGTGCAGGCAAGTATGTAAGAAGGGAGCTTGAGGAAAGGCTTAAAAAAGACCCTGAGATAAAGGAGTTTATGAAAGACACAGGCATGTTTGCCCCGGGTGTGTATGAAGCCCCTGAAATCAGGGAGGTTGTCCCAGGGCACCTTGTGAGGTCAGGACAGACTTCAGCCTTTGATGTTAATTTTGGAAAACAAGCAGGCTCTGCGGCTGTAATACTGCTTACAAAGGGCATAAGCGGAAATACGGTTGTCAGGGTCTCTGGAACAGAGATACAATACATGCCAACCTCAGATGTAATAAAACAAAGGACGGTTGACATGAATGAGGTTGCCCTTTATGAGGCAATGGGTATATGTTTTGGAAGAAAGCCTGAGACATTTAGCCCTGAATGTATTGAGGTAAAAGGCATTATCCAGAGACATCTTTAGAAAGTGGGGTCTTCAGTCGTCTTCTTCGAGTTTTTTCTGGATGGTCTTTATCTTGCTCTGAAATTCCTTTGTAAGGGAATCTGCCTCTTCCTGATTGCTTATGACATAAGGGGTTACCAGCAGGAGGAGTTCGGTCTTCCTTGAGGTGTCGGTTGTTGTTGAAAACAAATAGCCTAAGATGGGTATCTTGCTGAGCCATGGGATGCCTGAGCGTCCCTGCTGTTTTAATTCCCTTATCAGTCCGCCTAATAGGAGTGTGTGTCCGCTTTGGACAACAGCAGTGGTTTTTGCAGTTGTCGTCTTAATACCTTGATAATTCACTCCTGCGATCGGAACAAGGTCTCCGAGTTGACTAATTTCCTGAGTTACATCGAGTGTAACACGGTCTTTTTCGGTTATATGGGGTTTTACAGTCAGGATTGTTCCAATAGTTTTATACTGCACAGTTGTGGTCTGTCCTCCGGTTACAGTTGAGGTGCCAGTTGCTATAGGTATCTCATCACCGATTTGTATCTTTGCTTCCTTGTTGTCCACTGTAAGTATATGCGGGCTTGCAATGACATTGAATTTTGAAGTCGTAGAAAGCGCACCTAAGACATAATTGAACACCGTGGTATCAATACTTCCAGAGACTACAGCTGCAAATCTATCAGTAGGGGTTGAAGTTGCAGCGCCAATGTTAAAGCCTACCTTATCCCCTGATTTCGTTGTCAGGAGCCATTCAAGCCCGAATTTAGTTTCATCAGAAAGGCTCACCTCTGCAATCATAACCTCTATGAGAACCTGTTTGACCGATATATCTATTCTCTTTAATATCTCAAGGAGTGCAAGATAGCTTCTTGGGGTGCACTGAACGATGAGGGCGTTTATGTCCTCATATGCAGTGATTGTAATATCCCCTATTGCTCCTGGCAGACCCTCTGTAATTTGTGTTACAGAGGCAGGTGCTATAGTGCCGGGTCGTGGTGTTTGAGGCACAGGCGTAGGCATTATAACGCCTTTCTTTCCCTCGTACAGTGTCTTTAGAATATCAGCAAGTTTTTTAGCCTCTCCGTTTTCAACATAATAAACGAATGTCTTTACGGATTCGCCTTCTACATCCGATATATCCACTGCCTCTATAATCTTCATGAACTTTACGAGGGTATGAGGAAGTGCAGTCACTATCAGAAGGTTGGCAGGCTCATAAACAATAATGTCAGTGCCTCTCGGGGCAAGATTTCTAAGGATGTTTGCCGCCTCGCCTGCCTTTACATATCCAAGTGGTATAAGCTGTGTGATAAAGCCCTCATCGAGCTTTTTGACCACTTCTTTTCCTTTTTCGACCTCGAGGGGCTGCATCTTTGCCGTATCTATTGGCACGATTCTATAAAAGGCACCGTCTTTTACAGCAGTAAGACCGTTTATCTCAAGGATTGTCTGGAATATCCTCGAAAGGTCTTTTAGAGGAAACTTTTTGTATGACTGAATCGTTACCTTTCCTGTAATGCCTGGTGTAAGGATATAGTTCATCTCGAGCAACTCTCCGAAGGAGGCTATGACTGTCTCTATGTCAGCCCCGTCAAAATTCAGTATTATATATTTTCCCTCTTTCTCCTCCTCTATCCTTACAGGCTCGACTTTTTTCTCTTTAGGCGGCTCTGGTTTTACGATGAGCTCAGGCAATATCAGTTTCTCGGGAGTGATGACCTCCTCTTTGATTACCTCTTTTTTAGGCGCACATGAAAAGACCAATGAGACAGCTATAATTATCGAAAGCCTTTTTAACATAATTACCTCTTTATGGTCTTGACCTTTTCCATGCTCAACCTTATTTTCTCCTCATTCCACATCAAGTCAACAGTCCTTTCCCTTATTTCAACGACAAGGACATCTCCAATCCTATCGCCCTTTCTGAGCGGTATTGCCTTTTCAGTGCCTTTCTCTATCAGGGCAATATACTCTCCGTGCTCGTTTCTTATTATTCCTTTTAAATTCAACAAAGGCTTTTCCGCAGGCGGAAGTAGAGATACGATGTTTGCATTTTTAGGGGTAAGGACAAGAGACAGAGGCTCTACTTCACTCCTTTTGGGGCTGAATACATTCCGCTCATGTATCTCTTTCCCCCATGAAGGCTTATAATAGGGCAATGCCTTTTTCTCTCCTTCCTTTAGTGCCTTTTCAGCAGTTTCAATCTCCTCTAACGGATTATACAATACTACCTCCTGATAGAAATTTCTTAATAAGATTAGCATAATAACAAGTAAAATTCCTATTATAACGCGGCGTCTTATCATATCTTCGTAAGACCTGTAATCTGCACCTTTATCCTCAAGGTCTCGTCCTCCGCTCTTAGTCCTGCCTTTGTTATGTCGAGTCTTTCTATTTTTATGAACTCCCTGCCCGAATCCATGGATTTGAGGAAACTGCTGATTTCCTTTATATTGCCCATTGCCTCCACCTCAATCGGAACACCGACATAGAATTCATATTTGATTGAAGCCCTCATCCTTACTGAGCTTATTTTTATGCCTGCTTTCTCTGCGCGCTCTTCAATCCTTCCATGAAGTGTTGAAAGTGCTATGGACTCATTGGAAAACTGCATTATATTTTCTTCCATCTCCTTCAGTTCTTTGTCTACTTTCTTAAGCTCCTCCTTTGAAAGCCCACCTTCTTTTATAAGGGTATCATATTTTTTCAGTGTCATGTATTTGTCACTCAGGGTTTCTTTAAGCTCCAGCCTCTTGTCAGAAAGCGGATGTATGAAAAACAGATATATGGCACCAAGAACAGAAATGACCCCTATTACCGCTACCGACCTTCTCACTCTTCAATCTCCATCTTAAGGGAAAATCGCTCCATATCGTCTTTTTTGGTAATGGCTGAGGAAAACTCCACTTTCTTGAATAGAGCTGACTTCTCCATGGGCTCGATTAAGCCCGATGCCTTTTTTGCAAATCCCTTTATCTCTACCTTTGTGCCTTCTACAGATAACTCTGTAAGCCATGCACCTTCAGGCATGACAATGGTTAATTCCCTCAGCACCCTGATGCCTGTGAATGCCTTACTCTGAAAATCGAGCAGGAAGTCCTCTCTTTTTTCTATCTCCTCAAGCTCTTTTTTATCTTCAACGAGCCCCCGTGCAGTGGTTTTTATCTCGCTTATACGGCTTTCTACTTCATCTAATGCCCTGCGGTCTTTATAGTAGGCGGATATGGTTGTGGCTATGAATATCAGTGCCGAAAAAATGCCGATAAGGCTTATGGTATAAGGATAATAATCCTGCCTTGAAATGACTAATTCCTCGGGCATGAAATTTAGGGCAATAGTCCTTCTTTTAAACGCAGAAAGTGCAATTATATTTGGAATGGAAAAAGGAAGGCTCTTAAGATTAATGCCCTCAAGGGGTATACTACCTGCACCTGCCATGTATATCGGAGCTCCCCTTGCGACTTCAAGCTCCTCTATAAGGGCTTTTTCTTCTACGGACTTTAGATTGAGGTCTTTTAGCCTTGCAATATGGAATGCATGTCTTGCAGGATAAAGGAAGATTGCATCACCCTTCTTTTTATCCGTGGATATGAACTCATTCAGGGCTTCTATAAAAGAGCATCTTACGCCAATCAGCGTTAGCCCTGTATCTTTCAGACACTCTCCTATCCACTCAAGCCGTTCCTTTTTTATACTAAGGACAAGGTTTTTTGTGATTTCCTTTGTTGTCTCGATTGTATGGAAATCGAAGATGTATTCCTCGGGTGGAAGTGGCAAGTATTTTTCTATCTCGAATGCAAGTGCATTTCTTATGTCTTCTTTAGACTTAAGGGGAGGCAGTTGGACAAAGCTGTGCAGGAATTCCCTGAGGTCAAGACCAATGACAACGCCTTTAATCCCGAAGTCATTTTTCCATCTAAGAAGGGATTCCCTTATAAGGTTGTTCCTTTCGGCAGTGGACTCTGGAAGGGACATCTCCTCTAAGCGAAGGGATTTTTTAAGCCCAAATGTAGTGCTTATGATAGAGACCCTTAGATAGTGCTCTCCTATATCAAGTCCGACTGCTTTCAATGCCTTCCTTCCAGTAAATGGTTTTCATCTCAGGACCTTTGGTGCCCACAGACCTTTTTACTATTGCAGTTAGTTTTACGGTTTGACTACTGCCTGGTATAGATGCAGTTATTTCGAGCCTGAAGTTCGAAGATGCAGTTGTAAGTCCAATGCCTGGGGTTACTGCCGGTATGACTCTAAGACCTCCTACATCTTTTGTTCTTAACTTCATTATATTTTCGATATCCGTATCGCTCAGCCCTGTCAGTCCGAGAGTCTCTTTGGATGCAGTGTTTATATTGACTGCCATGCTATGGGTCGTAATCAGGGGATAAAGGGCAGATGTCTCTTCAGAGCCGTAAAGATATTCGGGCTTAAAGCCTTTTATAAGCAGAATCTCATCAGGAGTGTCAAGGAAGCTGTTTTTTGCCACATATGGCGTCTTCAGGGTCTTGTAGTAATCTCCTTCAGCACCTGAAAGATGGTGCAGGTCATCAGGGTCTTTCCAATCAGACAGGGAGTCTATGAGCCCCTGAATCTCCTCCTCCGGAATGCGGGAATATGCAAAGAGTTTTCTTAGCATGTCTTCATTCATGGTGTTTATGTTAAATCTTGCCTCCTCATCCGAGACCTTTATCTCTACGAGGACATTGCCATAGGTTTTTTTGCCTGATATAGCTCTTTCCTTGTCTGTCCAGAATGTGCCGTTTTCATCGATGAAGTCAACTGCAGGGTCTTTGTCCAAGAGCAAACTGCCGAGAGCCTCTTCATAGGCAGATATCGCAGAGTAATACGACAGTGTCTCCTCCTTGAAGTTTCTTGTGCTTTTACTTCCGTGTCTTGTTGAAAGTAAAAGATTCAAGCCAATCACCAGAAGAAGCACTAAAACCCATAGGGTCATAAGGAGGGCAATGCCTTTCTCTGACTTCACAGCTCAACCTGCGTTACCCTCAGGACCTCATCCACCGAGGTAATGCCTCTTTTGACCTTCTCGATGCCGTCTTCTCTGAGGGTTCTCATTCCCTTTAGTACTGCCTTTTCTTTTATCTCTCTGGATGTTGCCTTGCTTGTGATAAGCCCACTTATATCGTCATCTATAAGGAGGATTTCGAATATGGCAATTCTACCCCTATAGCCTGTGCCAAGACACATCTCACAGCCCCTGCCTCTCCATGCAGTGCTCATATCAACTGCAAGCTCTGTCTTTAAGTCCTCCGAAGGCGTATAAGCCTCTTTACAGTGTCTGCATATTCTTCTTACGAGCCTCTGTGCCATAACACCAATGAGGGTTGACGAGACAAGGTAGTTTTCTACTCCCATATCCACAAGCCTTGTGATGGCAGAGGATGCATCGTTTGTATGAAGGGTGCTGAAAAGAAGATGCCCTGTAAGTGCCGAATGAATCGCTATGTTTGCAGTCTCGGTGTCCCTTATCTCGCCAACCATTATAACATCCGGGTCCTGCCTTACTATGTGTCTCAATCCGTTTGCGAATGTAAAGCCTATCTTTGGTCTTACCTGAATCTGGTTGATTCCCCTTAAGAGATATTCCACAGGCTCTTCTATTGTGATTATCTTTTTTTCCGGAGAGTTTATTTTATCGAGCGAGGCGTAAAGGGTAGTGGTCTTTCCAGAGCCTGTTGGACCTGTAATCAGTATCATGCCATATGGTTTTTTGATAAGCCCATCGTATTTTTCAAAAAGTATCGAGTCAAAGCCCAATTCTTCAAGCCCTATGAAGGATGCCTCACGGTCAAGAAGCCTCATTACTATGCTTTCGCCGTATATGGTTGGTATGGTAGAGACCCTTATGTCAATGTCTTTGACTCCGAATCTTCCTCTGATTCTTCCATCCTGTGGCAGTCTTCGCTCTGCAATGTTCATCTGGCTCAAGAGTTTTATCCTCGATGAAAGTGCGGACTGCACCTTTACAGGCAACATCTCCTTATCATACAGAATGCCGTCAACCCTATATCTGATTCTCACTGCGGTCTCTTCAGGCTCCACATGAATATCGCTTGCCTTGTCCTTTACTGCGTTGTCTATAAGGAGGTTGACAAGCTGTATTATGCCCTTTTCCTGAGCAAGGTCTTTTAGGTGGCTTACCTCCTCCACTGCCTCCTCGGACATGCCCTCTACGCCTTCGATGGCACTCTGCATTACTGCGTCTCTGGATACTAAAAGTGTCTCTATGTGATTCGAGATAGAGGCAGGAGTTGCAAGATAAAGTTTTATCTTATAGTCAAATGACGCCCTGAGGCTGTCAATTACATCTGTCTTTGTCGGGTCGCTTATGGCTATATGGAGGGTGTTATCCGAGATTCTCAAGGGGAAAATAAGATTTTCCCTGAGAAAACTAAAAGAGAGCTTTTCGATTGGCATTGCCTTTGGGAATTCCCCTTCTGACACTATGGCAATACCATACTGCTCTGATAATGCCTCGAGGAGATTTTCCTCATTAAGGGAAAACCCCACTAATATCTCTCCGAGTCTTCTTTTGCCTCCTTCGGCTTTCTGTATCTCAATGGCTTTTTCAATATCGACCTCTTTAACATATCCATGCTCTAATAAAATCTGACCTATCTTTTTCATATCAATATTATAGCATCTCTTTTAATATAATACACGAAGTTTACCGCTAAAACTTAAAGTATGAGCTTAAGACCTTTCCATTCTCATCCATGAATACCTTTGCCACAAAGTGCTCGCCATATATAAATGAAAACGAAAGCTCCTTCCATGTGACTACTGTCTTACCATTTTGTTTTTTCACCTCTGCATAAGGATACTTTGCAAAATAAAGGAAGCTCCTTACAACCTTGTCGTCCTTAGACCTCTCGATTGCAGGCTCATCTGCCTGAGATGGGTATGTCTCCTGTATGCATATCCTTTTTGTAAACAGGTCTGCAAAGCCTACCTGAATCCCGTCGTTTGACTTTGCCACAAACCACCATCTCAGGAAATCATTTGGAAGTGGACAGAGCTTGCACACCGAGTCACTTAGCCTTGTCCTAAGGAAATCCTCTGTCTTTTCATGAAGATAATATCTTCCGAAGATGTAGACTCCGATGAGGAGTATTGCTATGCCTGCAACTGCCTGAGCCCTTTTCTTATTGATGCGGCAAGCAATCGTAGTTATGAGAAGTCCGATTGAGATATATGGGTCTATTATAAATGTAAGGTCAAATGAGTATTGCATATCGTCAAAAGGCATCAGAATCCTTGTTCCATACTGGTTTGTGAGGTCAAGAAATATGTGAGTGCCATACCCTAAAAGGGAAAGGAAAAAGTAATAGAAGAATCCCTTCCTCAGCCCAAAGATTAGGGCAATCAGAATGGATACGGCAATCATAGCAGGGATTCCATGTGTTATGCCCCTGTGGTATCTGAGAAATATGTCCGTTCCCCAGAGCCTGCTTATGTAGTCAAGGTCAGGTGCTATGGAGGTAAAAAGCAAAACACCGAATGCGGACTTTTTCTTAAACCCTAAGTTTTTAATTGTTATTCCTGTAAGGGCGTGTGTAATGGGGTCCATAGTGCTTAAAAGATTAACATTTTCCATAAAAAAAATTCTTGCAATCCTTTATAGGTATGCTATGCTTATTACAAAGATTTTAATTTTACTAAAAGGAGGGTTTAAAAAATGAAGATATCGAGGCTTTTGTTAGTAGTCTTGATTGTAGTAGGGCTTTCTTCTACAGCATCTTTTGCCGCCCAATATGCTGGCTCTGATGCTTGTTTCACCTGTCATCCAGACAAATACAATGACTGGAAGACATCGGGACATCCATATAAGCTAAGGACTGCCTCTAATGCAAGGTATGCGCCCCTACCCTTGCCAAAAGGCTACACATGGGATGATATAAGTTATGTAATCGGCGGACACAGGTGGAAGGCAAGGTATATGGACAAGCAGGGCTATATCATCACAGGTGACAAAGAAGGTAAGGCGATGCCAACCCAGTGGAACATCAAGACAGGCAAATGGGTTGATTATAACCCCGGAAAGAAGACGCCTTATAAGTGCGGGCCCTGTCATATGACTGCTTACTCTCCTGAGGGACATCAGGATGGTCTTGAAGGCATTGTTGGCACATGGACAGCACCTGGGATTCACTGTGAGGAATGCCACGGGACTGGTAGCGAGCATATAGCAGGTGGAGACAAGACAAAGATAAAGGTTGACAAATCATCCTCTGCTTGCGGAAAGTGTCACATAAGAGGAGAGAAGGAAAAAATCCCTGCAAAGGCAGGCTTCATCGAGCATCATGAGCAGTATAACGAATACATTGCAAGCCCCCATAAAGACAAGGTTGAATGCGTTATATGCCATGACCCTCATAAGCCAGCAAGATTTGGAATAAGAAAGGCATGTGTAGAATGCCATAGCAAACAGGAGGCTGAATTCAAAGACAGCACAATGCAGAAGGCAGGCATAAGGTGCATAGACTGTCATATGCCAAAGGTAGGAAAATCAGCAGAGGCAAAGTCGAAGCTTCAGGCAGATGTCAGAACGCATAACTGGAAAATCAGTCTTGACCCAAAGGCAATGATGTTTACCGAAGATGGAAAATCCGCAACAGGAATCCTCACACTGGATTTCGTCTGTCTTAACTGTCATGGCTCTAAGGACATGAAGTGGGCAGGGAAAAAGGCAAAGAAGGCTCATACCATCGGTAAATAGTCACAAGGGGATCCTGTAGGGGGAATGCAAATTCCCCCTACTCTTAATTACGCCCATGGTGTTCCGCCATCTACAATGCTATGTTCTTCCCACATGAACCAGTTTCCTGTGTCAGACATGAAGAAATATGTATTTGCAAACACTGCGTAATGCTGTTCCTCTTCCTTTATGAGTCTTTCAAAGAGTGCCCTTTCCTTTTTGGTCTTTGCCTCTTTTAGGGATTTTTTATAAAACTCAACTCCATTTTTCTCCATGCCCATGGCAATCTTAAGGGCATTCATCTCATCGGTAGTTGCCTCAACCCTTTCTATAAGCTCATGCTTCATCTCCTCGAATATACTCTTTATGTTTTTCATGGGACTCACTTCTTTTGCCTTGATTTTAACTTCCTTGAAAATACTGCCGAGCATCCTTAGATGCCTTTTCTCATCCACCATTATGGATAGGAACATCTTTTTTCCAACAGGATGAGATGTCTTTTTAGCTGATTCTTTATAGAAGGCTATCGCATCTTTTTCCATTTTTTTTGCTATCTCTATTGCATTAGTCATATAACCTCCTTTTCAAACTGCTCTTTAGGTGCTCCGCACACAGGGCATGTCCAGTCAGAAGGCAGTTCTTCGAAAGGGGTGTTTGGAGGGATTCCTCCATCAGGGTCTCCTGCCTCAGGGTCATATACATACCCGCACACAGTGCACTTCCACTTATCCATAGAAAACCTCCTGCCTAAATCTTAGTAAGAAAAACAAGGGCTGTCAAATTATTCCTTTCCTCTAAAGCTGTCATGCTGAATTTATTTCAGCATCGCTACCCTCCCCTTGCCCTTTAAACTAAAAGAGGGGTTGTGGTAGGATTAAAGGAAAATGGGGTTATTGATTTTGGAAAGGAATATAGGGTGTGTCCCTGATCAAAATCTGATTAAAATTCTTAATCATCCTTAATTTCTGAATTTACCTCTACATTTGTGCTTTTCATTTTTGGTATAATATCCGCAATGAGATCATAAAGACTATAACACTTGGAGGCAGTATGACAAAACGCAAGAAAGAAGGAATAACAAGAGATGCTGGTGGTGAATTATTCACTACCTTGCCAGGTCCTGCCCATTCAATATCAGCAATTGGCCCAAAAGCTGAAGCTGTCATTTTAGACTTTTACCAATCACATATTGATTCGCCCCTTTTTAAAGTTGATCATCAAGATTCATTAACTAAACTTGCAAAAGCTTTTGGGGAACAGTGGAACGATGAGGAAGCTACAATAGTTATAAAAAAATATTTAGAAGCAGTAGAGAAAGCTGAAAAAATAGACATAACTGCGCTAAGCCAATGGGTTCTTGCCCATCCAAACGATGCAAGAGCAGTTCTTAACTGCATGAGTATTGAACCACCGCAGGGATTTGATATTATCCGTGTCTTATCAAAGGCTGGCAGTCAGAAGCTTGTATTTCTTGCCACATGGCACATCGAACAAAAACAAGTGGTGCTTAAGAAACCAATCGGATCACCAGAGTTCATTGAGGTGTGATGTCAATAGTGGACACCAATTGGCTCATGCCGCAAGCCTTTTTTCATAGAACTGTTTTTCATAGGCGGCAGGGGACAGATACCCAAGCCTCGCCTGCTTTCTCTGCCTGTTGTAGAAGACCTCTATGTATT